>JAGQYE010000123.1 GCA_020436225.1 Bacteroidota bacterium
AACTTTTTGAAATGGAATTTTTAAGAGTACAAACCGAAGAATGAGATAGACTATATAGTAAAATAATAGCGTAGTGCCAATCCAAGAAATGCCAAAGAAATGAAGCAATAATGCGTGGATTAAAACAAGAATAATAAGGAGAATATTTTTTATCATCATGGCATTTAAGTAGTGGCAATTATCAATTTAAACCATATATCCGGTTTCTTTAAACCACCAATGATAGTTATTTTCTATATATCGTAATAAATCATTATCGAGCTGATTTTTCCAATCAAATTTTTTCATTTCTGTTCCGTGTATTTTATGCATCAATGTTTGTGTATCATATCCATCTGAAAAAGCATTCGATTTAATAAGTTCGGGAAGTTGGCGTATAATTTCACCAGGTTCAAAATTAGTGTTTAATGTGTCTTGTATTTTTTCAATCTGTAAACGTGTATGCTCAGTTAAAGATTCATATTTAATAAATAATGCTTTATTTTTCAAAAATAAATATTAGTTTATTTGACTATCGCAAAGTGCTTTTGTTGGTTCAGTTCCAAATCTAATTTTAAAACTCAACAAACATTCTCTTATATCTCGATATGTATAGAAAATATGTTCTGCACCAAAAACTAATTTTCTATTTATAGAATGCGTTTTTATTAAGTATCTTCTATTTTTCTCTAATTTATCGTAATCATCTATCCAACCGCAACTAATGTTTCCGTTATATTTCATTTGTAGAATAATTCTTAAAATATTATATAACAAGGTTGAACCCGAGCGAATCATTCCGGCACTAAAATAATATCTGTTGGTAAGTAAATTAAATGTACTGATCATTGTGTCACTTGTATCTCATTTAAAAGGCTATCAATTTTTTGTGAATAGATAGAACACGTTAATTCATTAGGATGTCGATCTGTTGGACTTAATCGATATTTAGGATTATTCATATCCATTGAGATATCTATCGTTTGGATTTGTTTTTGTTGGCAATAAACTAACATTTCTTTAGTAATTGAATCATCTATGATAGAAGCAACAATTAGTTTTATGTTATTCTTGTTGCAACGTTCAATTATTAAATCCATAATTTTCTTATTTGTGGCTAATTCACTCTTATTTATTGAATAATCTTTAATGCCAATAATAATATTATTGATTTGATTCACAATGGCTGAATATTCTATAAATGGTGTTTCTGTATATTTTTGGTGTTTCTGATAATAAATTACTAAGTTATTCGATTTATTTAATCTGGCATAAGGAAAATTAATGCTGTCTAATTTTGCTTTATTATGCGAATAACGTTCCATATTTATTCGTTTGGACAATGAATTAATACTTCTATTATTATGGAAAGATGCATAATGAATAATTGCTATATCTGGAATATTTCCTTGTTCAATATTTGCATTTAATAAAAGATAAAATTGGAGAAGACCATGTCCTGAAATGCCAAAGTTTTTTACTTCATCATTAGGTCGTAATTGTTGTAATAAATATGGATAGGATAAAGAATCGGTAATTCCATAACCGTGTACAAATGAGCAACCATAAAGATGAATGCGTTTGAAATGCTTTTTATAACCTAAAGTTCCAGTCTTTCTTGACCTATCTGCATAATTAGTTTCTATAATTTCTTTATTATTGAGCGTGTATTTTAAAATTCCTTGAAGAGATGAATACCCCAATAAACTATCAACTTGTACATTAATTTCAGACCATAACATCCCTTTTTTCTTATATGAACCAAATCCAACTATTCTTAATAAGCCTTCTAAAACTAAGAAACATACTATTAAGAAAAACAACCTAAGTCTTATTTGTTTCATAAATCTATGCTATTCTGTAACAAAATTTTCACCATTACCACATCTTTTTAAAATCTTCAGGTTCAAAACTGTGGTTTCTTTGTACAAACGAAACATTTTTATCTTGTCTTTTAAGAAAGAAAGATAACGGAATAATCAACACAATAAATAAGAGCGCGAACAAACTTGTTTTTATCCATGTACCTGCAATATTTAAAATGCGCTCTAAAAACGAATGTACTTGTTTGGATACCTTTGGCACAAACAACAATAGCAACAACAACACTACCGACAAAATAAAAAAAATCAAATAATGCGAAATCCAATAGGCTAACAGCATGCCCAAAATGGGCAAGCCTTGTTGGTAATATTTCCGAATGGTGTTCATTAAAAGATAGAATAAATAAACGGCGTAACTGCACTGGAACCGCCAATTACAATCAATAAAGCAATCAACAAAATACTGATAATAACCGGCACCAACCACCATTGTTTGCGCTCCCAAATAAACTGCAACAAATCTTTTATCAACTCTAACATAGTACCAATTTATTTATAAAAAATTACATTGCCAACAACTAAAATATCCATGCCGGTTTTCTTAAAACAAGCATAAGCATCGCTCGGCGTGGCAACAATCGGCTCATCTCTACTGTTAAAGCTGGTATTGATAAGCAAACCGCGTCCACTCAGTCGTTTATATGCTTGTATTAAATTCCAAAAAATGGGATGTTGTGCCTTGCTCACAGTTTGTATGCGCGCACTAAAATCTACATGTGTAACCGCCGGAATAGTTGATTTTACAGTATATAACTTCTCATTCATCGAATAGGATGAATATGAAGTCGGCACTTCGAGCAGTTGACTTTTATTTACTTGATGAACTTCCAACATATACGGCGAGGCGCCTTCAAAATCGAAATAAAGCGAGGCATCTTCTTCTAAAACTGCCGGCGCAAACGGACGAAACGACTCTCTGTTTTTAATTTTTAAGTTGAGATATTTTTGCATGTTCGCATTAGAAGCATCGGCAAGAATACTTCGGTTGCCTAAGGCACGCGGGCCAAATTCCATTCTGCCTTGTACCCAACCTATCACTTTTCCTTCGTGGATATATTGAGCCGTTTTTTCATAAACTTCTTCCATCGAACTGCATTCGTAACTATTTCCATTATGTAGTTGACGGATTGCTTGAATTTCCGAAGCAGTAAATCCATTACCCAATAAGCTATTCTGCATAGCATCCGGAAATATCAAGTTGCGTGCTTGTTCAAAATAAAGATAATACGCAGCTAACGCCGCGCCTAAAGCACCGCCGGCATCGCCACTTGCCGGCTGAATAAACATATTTTTGAAGATTTTCTGTTGTTTGATAATGCCATTGATAACACTGTTTAAAGCAACACCACCTGCCAAGCATAAATTTTCTGCTTGTGTTAATTGTTGAAGTGTTGCACACAATTGCAACACTACTTTTTCTGTTGCTTTCTGAAAGGCGAATGCTAAGTTGCAATGGCTTTGTGTTAAAGTAGCATCTGTTTGTCGTTTCTTAATGCCGAACAACTTCTCCCAACAAGTATCATCGACCATCGTTAAGGTATGCTCAAACGAGAAATATTTTTTGTTTAATTGAAATGAACCATCTGCATTTTGTTGAAGCAAAGTTTGTTCAACAATGCGTATAAATTGTTTCGTTTCTTCATCATCCGGATTGCCATAAGCAGCCAAACCCATTACTTTATATTCATCACAATTGACGTTAAATCCTAAGAAATACGTAATCGAAGAATAAAACAAACCGATAGAATGAGGAAAATGAATTTCTCGAAGAATACTGATTTTATTATCTTTTCCAAGTGCTAAAGAGGTGGTTGTATATTCGCCCACACCATCTATTGTTAAGATGGCAGCTTCTTGAAATGGCGATAAAAAGAAAGCCGAAGCGGCATGCGACAAATGATGTTCAGAAAATAATAAAGTTGTTTTATGTTTATCAAATTGCTCATCTAATGCCAAAAAATGTCTATACAAATTTCGCTTGATAAATAATTTTTCTTTCGTCCAAACATGCATGGCTTGTATAAACGAAAAAAGTCCTTTCGGTGCCGACTGAATATACGTTTTTAAAATTCGTTCGAGTTTTAAAAACGGTTTTTCGTAATAGATAATGGCGTCAATGTCAGAAAGCGAAACGGCTGTTTCATCCAAGCATTTTTTTAGTGCTAATACAGGAAACGCAGCATCATTTTTTATCCTCGAATAACGTTCTTCTTGTGCAGCAAAAAGGATATGTCCGTCTTTCAACAAGCAAACAGCTGAGTCGTGGTAATAAGCAGAAATTCCGAGTATATACACTATTCATAAATATAAAATAAATTCGACTTAAAAAATAAATTTAATCGTCTATATTTAAGGTGGATTTGTATTAATGAAATAAACTTTACATTTTTTTGAACATCTTAATCCTAAATTACGAATATCCGCCGTTGGGTGGTGGTGCCGGCATTGTTACGCAACATTTGGCAGAAGAGTTTATTGCTAAAGGCCATCAAGTTTCGGTGCTGACTACTTGGTTTTCCGGCGAACCGGAATATCATTCGTACAACAACCTTACCATTATTCGTTTAAAAGCAAAGCGCGCCAATACTTATCAATCTAATCCGTTTGAAATGTATGATTGGATGCGCAAAGCAAAACAATATGTAAAAGCGCATTTACACGATTTCACGTTCGATATTTGCTTGGCAAATTTCACACTTCCGGGTGGCGCTGTTGCCCATTATCTAAAGAAAAAAATCAACTTACCATACGTCATTCTTTCGCACGGACATGATATTCCATGGTTCAGTCCGTCGCAAATGTTTTTCTGGCATTTATTGTGTTTTCCTATCATAAAAAAAATCATGCAAGATGCCGACGCTACAGTCGTATTAACGGAACAATTGCAACAGACAGCACAGGCATTTATCGGCGAAAAAAACAAGCATAAAATCCAAATTATTCCCAATGGATTATTGGCATTTTCTATTAAGAAAGGATTTGATGCACGCGACAAAATCATACAAGCTGTTTTTGTTGGAAGATTGGTAGAACAAAAAGATCCGTTTGCTGTCATACGTGCGTGTAAGATATTACAGCAACAAGGAATTCCTATTCATCTCCAACTCATCGGCGATGGCATTCTAAAACGCGATTTAGAAAAATACATTGCCAAACATCAACTCAACCAAATAGATGTATTGGGAAAAATTAGCCAAAGTAGTGTGCTGGAAGTATTTGAAAAAGCGCATATCTTAATTGCACCAAGCCGTGAGGAAGCAATGTCGCTAAGTATTTTAGAAGCCATTTCTTGCGGTGTCTATGTTTTTGCTACCAACGTAAGTGGCACAAAAGATCTTATTTTAAACGATATGAACGGCAACTTTGTTGAGTACGGAAATGCCGAAGATATTGCTCAAAAAATCAGCACTTTTTATCATCAAAAATTCTTGAAAAATTATCATTATCCTGAAATGATGTTGCAATATATCCAACAAAATTACACTTGGGAAACCAGTGCAAATAAGTATTTAACGCTGTTTGAGGCTATCGTACATACCAAGCCAAAGTAGATTTTATATTGCGTAGCAAATAATACCATCTACTCAATTTTATTTTTTGTTGCCATTCATCTTTCCCTGTAAACACAGTATGTTTGATATGATATTGCGCATACAATTGTTGCAACACCGAATGATTCAACACACAATTTTTGTCAATCTCCAAGCGTCTAAATTCTTCGTTCATCCAATGTATTAATTTCCATTGATTCGGAATTTTTATGGAAGCACTAAGCAAACGCATGACTTCAGGAAAACTGTCGTTATTGGAAAGTTGATGAATGTGTGCACTCAAATTAAATTTTTCAATGCCTTCATTTAAGATGACGATGGGTAACATCCAATTTTTGTTATCGGCTGTAATTTGTTCCACTGCTTGTTCGTAACACCACAACATCAACGCACTGTTTCTCGGGCATTTCATAAAATTACCAACAGCTCCAAGTTTGTGATGATAGCGAAAAAAATAATCTGATTGGATATGAAAATTTTGCAAACAAGTGATATCCATATCCGTCCAAATTCCACCATATTCGTAAAGCAATTTGTAACGAAAAATATCGGAAAAACCGGCATAACTGCCTTTGCCATGCCCGTGAACATTTTGTGTTTTATATTGAAAAACTTTTTCGCTTGCTATAATTTCATGTGCATGTTTAACGACAACATTTTCCGGAACATTCAAGTTATTTGCATCATATACCCAAAGTATAAAACGAAAACCATGCTGCAAGTAGGATTGAATAGTTAAACATTCCAACGCCGACAAGCTGCCGCCTATCCAAAGTCCATGTACCGTTTCTATTGGTTCGTTTTCCATTTTTGAAGTATATATTTAAGCATGCAAACAACATATAAAGCAATCAAAGCAGCCGTAGTAAGTGTGATGATGCAAAAATCAAAATAGAAAGCAACATCCATTTCGCTAAGTTGGTATTTCAGAGCAGCAATAATCAACGTAACAATGAGCCAAAATGTCCAAAATTTTACAGCATTGGCAGACAATCGTAAACTTTTAAAAAATTGAGGTCGTATGCCTTCGTATTTATAAAGCAAATAAAAGCCATATAAACTAAATAAAATAGGCAGTAAATAAATGGCAAGTAGGTACGACAAATTGAGCAATACAGAATTGTTGGTAAACGTTGAAATAAAAAGGCGCACATTATATGCATCTAAAATATGACAGAAAAAATCCAAGAACAAATGCACGAAAATAGCCAAAATACACGAAGCACTAAACGCCAAGTAATGTGTTTTTAAATAGACAAAAAAATCAACATTTTTATAGCGCGCATAACGTTTGGTATAAGCTTCCGGCAACTGCTCAATAAGTATTACTCGACAAAAAATATGAAAACAAATTGCACTGACAGTTGCTAAAGGAAAAATGACAAAGAAAATAGAAAATAAATCGTACTGAAAAATATGCTGACGTACATTCGTCAACCGAAATAAAATATCATAATCCGGCGCAATGCTGCCAAAAATCAAACCGCTGATAGAAAGCTTGGCTTTCCACTTTTTATGAATAGGCAACACAAATCCGATATGCGAATAGGTAAACGGCAATTATGGTATAAATTTTGACTGCAATTTAATACATTTGTATAAATTGAAATATTTTATCACACTATTCAATTAACTTATCTATATATGAAGTTTTTTAACACCACTACGTTTTCTATTTTTCATCCAATTGAGAAACTTGCGCTCTTATTGGTTTGCTGTCTATCATTTTTATATTCTTCTGCGCAAGATGTAGTTACGGCAAAGAAAATAATTGACCATACTTATCAAGTTACACCAAGCGACACGTTGGTTCGTTTTATTGAAAATTATGGAAAAGATTCTTTGGTGCAGTTGCTCGACCAAAAAATAAAAATGGCAGCGCAATACATCAACGACAAAACGGTTTATTTGAGAAATCCACTCAATCGAGTGCAATTAGAATTAATCAACAAACAATTTCATTTAGGAATTGATAGTGTTTCATTCAACGGATTTTCGCGTGCCGGCTGGGCAATGAATATGTATGATCATTATTTTAACGACGAAGTTTCTCCGGCTACTGTACTAGAAATTGCCAACGGAAATTACAACTTAGATTCGTTGGTTGCATTTTATATAAAAGATAAAAACATTCGCTACTACATCATTACCTATTGCAACATCTTGCATCCGCAATCGCATGTTGTCATTGATGAATTAATGCAACCCGAAGATGGATTGTTCGACCATGTAAATAATTATCTCTTACTTACGCAATTTATTCGCAACGGTTGTGGTACCGATTCCATCTATGCGCAAACGGCAAAAAATAAGTTATTCAAGATGCTTTACGACATCGTTTATTTTACTGACGATATGCCTGTAGAAATGGACTACGACAATGTGGTTGACGTAAATCGTGCTGTTGCGTATGGATTATATGGTTCAAATTTATCTTTGTATGATGGACGTCCGTTTATCCATATCTTAAACACACAAAGAGAAGATGGAGGTTGGCCTCTTTACATGGGCGAAAAATATCAATCCAATCCATTGTCCACTTTATTCGGCATTTGGGCATTAGAAGAAATAAAACTGCATTGCTTGAACTATCCGAATTAAGCGAAAATTCTTTTCCAATATGAGTGTCGGAAAGCGCATAGTGAATTATATCTCGAGTTTTCGCTTAGACGATAGGTCAATTGCAGTATTCAGAATTATATTAGGCATAAGTGTACTCTATAATCTCGTTCTCATAAAATTGCCTTATGCGGTAGAATTTTGGGGACAGCACACCATTATTCCGATTGACATACTCAAAAATATGAATGGACCTAGTTCTCATTCTATTTTCGATTATATCCGCAACGATATTTTCGCTTATGTCTATATCAGTGTAGCTATTTTATCCGCTTTATTATTTATTGTCGGCTATAAATCCAAATACAATGCCATAATCCTGCTTTTCCTGTATTGGAACTTGCTACAAGGTGCTGCAAATTGGATTGGCGGTTACGATTTTTATAATTTCCATCTACTCTTTTGGGCAATGTTTTTGCCTTTAGATAATCATTTCTCCATAAAACCGCCAAAACTCAAACCGAAGGTTTCTTTAGCTGTTTCTATAATCTTGATTACTCAAATTTGTTGGATTTATTTTGCTACGGGAATGGCAAAATATGGTACTGCGTGGACGGAAGGTTACGCAGTTAAAATTATGGCATCTGACAAATGGGTTACCTATAAAACAGCGGCATTTTTTGCCAATAATATTTGGGTGTACAAACCACTCACCTATTTAACTTTATTTTTTGAAGTATCCCTGCCTTTTTTTGTACTTTTTCCGCTGCGTAAAACGCCTATTTTCAGGTATATCGGCATTTTGTTTTTAGTCGGTTTTCACGTATCTATTTTTTCCATTTACGACGTTGCCAATTTTTCCATTGCCGGACTTTCGGGTGCTGCCTTATTATTGCCGGAAGCATTTTGGCAAAAATGGAAATTTTCTCCGACACAATATGCTGAAAAAACCAAGCCAACTTCAACGCTCAAACGCTATCTGCAATATCTAAAATATGCATTTTTTTTGATAGCATTTTATGTTATCAACTTAAATAATATGAAATTCTTAGCCGGCTATACTCCTTTAAATAAAACGAATTTGGGCAAAAAATTCTATCAATATTCGCCTAATATCAGCATTAATTCTCCGGTAAGAATTTCCATTTTTTTTCAATATTGGAAAATGTTTGCGCCCGAACCTATACGAGATATTGGTTGGTTAAGTATTGAATACAAGAAAAAAGACGGACAACTCTACGATTTATTTTCCGATAAAAAAATTGATTCGGAACATCCAGTAATAAATTACAAACCTCGCGGATTTGAATTCCAACTTTTGATTTATACACGTGCTATGCGGTTTAAAAACAAATTATTTACAAGAGTTTTTTTGAAATATTGGTTTCTCCATCAATTGAAAATCAGGAATGTTCCGGAATCTTATTACAAAGACTTTTATTTAGCTGAATATCGATTTTATTATCCACCTAATCAAGAAGATATTTCGAATATAAAAGTAGAGAAAAATTTGTACGACATTCAATATATCCGAACATTTGCCGATCAATAAGTGCGTAAAAGTGAATCCACTTCTCTGACCGCTTTTTCCATTTTATGTTCCAATAAAATGCGCTGAACAAAAGGTGCCATAGTAGGGTCTTTTAATCCGTGTTTATAGGCATTATAGAAATATCGGATAGCATTGATAGAATCACCGTGCTGCAAATACAAGTAGGCAATATTCTCATAAGAAACATACGACGAACTATCTTTCCGATATAAATTTTTATTGAATTGAAAAGCACTATCTACTTCTCCATTTAAACTCAATGCCAACGAATACTTGCGCAGTACATCCAAATTCTCCGGCTCTAAATGCATCATTTTGTTATAACAAAGTATTGATGAATCGTATTTTCCGCGACTAAATGTTATATCGCCCAACAAATCCCATGCTGCCCTGCTCGAATCAAATTGATGGAGAATAGAATAAATTTGTTGTTCAGCTTGTAGTGTATCTTTCAATCCGTAATAGGCAATCAACTCGCTTTCTTGTGTATATAGTTCGTCATTTTTTATATTGTTGGCTTGCTTCGCAAACAGCAATGCCTTGCCAAACAAATCTTTTTGCATAGTACTGTCGCCTTGCATTGCCAAATCGATATAATAGGTAGAAGCAATTCTGTTTGCTTCAAAAGATTGCTGTAACTTCGGCATATCGGCATCCAATAACGTAATCATATTTTGCCAATCGGCGTTACGCACTCGAACAAATGGCAAATACACGAGCGACAATAATAATGCAAGACTGACCGCTAAAAATTCCGGTTTTAAAAATTTTATTTGAGGAAAATCGCGTTGTAAATTAGACAAGAACGCTTGACTTTTTTCTGACATTGACAATTGAATAAATAAAGCAGCCAAGAGCATGCAGAAACCCAGCGAAGCAATATATGCATATCGATCGGCGATGATGCCACCAACCAAAACGATAATGCCGGAACAATAAATAAGTGCAGAATAGAAAAATAAAATGCTGTATGAAATAATTTTATTGCGCTTAAAGAAATACACCACAGCAATCAAAGCTGCAAGATGTACACATAAAAAAAACAAATTGGCAACAGAGAAAAATGGCGGAAATTGAACGGTATTATATCCAAAATAAAAATAATAGCCATACGGCTTCAACATAAATACGATATACTTCCAAAAAACAACAATGCTCGATATACTGCGATAGAAAAAAGTATCGTGTACAATCAACGGATTTTCCGTAAATAAAATCATTTGTTCTTTTGGCAATTTTTCTAAAGGAACATTGCTCTCTATTAAAATATCCAACACAACAAAAACCAAAATTGGCAACAACAGCATAAAGAATAATTTTTTCTTTCGTTTGATAGGAAAGAAATAAATGATGCTAATCGGTACTATAAAAATTAAACTTATCGCATCTCGTTTGGAAATATATGCCAACACAAAAAACAAAACGGACGCCAACAGATGTCTTATTTTTTGCTTCCGCAAATACACAAACAATTGATGTAATACCAACACACTAAACAGCATACTAAACAAACCATCTCTACTTTTTAAGTTATTGACTACGCTGTTGTGCGCCGGCAAACTGATAAAAATTATGCACGTTAGCAATGCATACAAACGCTTGTTTTCAATCGGCAGTAATTGTATGGTGAAAAATATCGCCATTGCGGTTAGTACATACAACACCATATTTATTCCGTGCGAAATCGCCGGATTGATTACACCAAAAATATGATTTTCTAAACCAAAACTAAAGACGGCAATCGGGCGATAATCCACGCGGTTAAATGGCTCTACAAACAAATGCAACAAATCTTTGAAGCTACTTTTTCCGGCTAATAAATTGAAGATAAAATCGTCATCTAAAGAAAAACCATTCCGTAAAGAATTGGAATAAAAAATATAAGTCAACAAAATAAAAAAGGCAATAATAACAGGCGTTTTAATTGCAGGAAACGAAGTTTGGCTTTTATTTTGATGTGTTTGCATGTAAATGTATAGCGATATAGTATAACCTTAATTAAGTTTTATTATCGTAAAAATACTTTATTTTTGTTACTATCCAATACGACAAAATGCATAGATTTTTTTTTCTTCTTTTATTGTTGAATATTACTTGGGCAACCAACACAAATGCCCAACAAACTTCTTTTAATTCTATTGAAGATGCCTTGCAGCAAGAATATTACGACAATGTCATCACTTTAGATTTAAGCAATAAAAATTTAGATACGATCCCGAAAGAAATTTTGAATTTCAGAAATTTACAACAACTTATTTTAACGCATAATAACTTAAAAGAATTGCCCGTTTGGATGGCAAAATTGCAAAATATACAAAGTATAGACTTAGCAGAAAATAGTTTTTGTGCGTTGCCGCCGGTACTGTATAAAATGAGAAATTTGTATCAAATTAATATCACCAATAACTACATAGATACTATTTATCCCGGCATTTCAGCACTCAGCAAGTTAGAAATCATCAACTTTTCTACATTCAATTTTTATACATTTCCCGAAGAAATGACGCAGTTAAAAAACTTGCGAACCATAGATATGTCGTATGGTTGGCTGTCCGATTTGCCTGAAAATTTCGGGCAACTTCCGGTACTTAGAAAAATTATTTTCGGACGCAACCACTTCACCTCTATTCCGGAAACTATTTTCAATTTGCCCAACTTAGATTATTTGGGCTTATGGGGCAACCAACTAACGAGTGTAAGTACGAATATTTGCAAATTAGAAAAGTTGAGTTATTTGGCGTTGATGTCTAATAAATTAACGAAACTGCCGCAATGTATTTTCAAAATGCCGGCTTTAAAATGGTTGCCTTGCGGCGATAATAAATTTACGACTACTCAAATCAACACCTATACAGGCTTAGCCAAACAAAGAAAATTAGATGCTTATTCTTTTTATAAGAAAGATAGTTATTTGGTTTATTATTGATGAAAAATGTCGGGCTCACGGAAGTGGGCATCTCAACTATCTATTTTTTTGAGATTCCCATTTTCATATTTTTTAAAAAAAAGAACACAAAGTGCAAGCGCAAAGTTCACTAAGTCATACGCTAATTAATATCACCACTAAGGCACTAAGTTCATAAGTATTATTTCATTATTTCATTCCCACATTCGCTAATTCACTAATTACTTCATTTTTGCAAGAATTTTTAGCATAAAAAAGCAAGTAAAAAGTGCCACATAAAATAAAAGTTAAGACTATAGCGTTTTTAAGTAATTATGTTTATATTTACATTACAAAAAGGGTATGTTATGGTAAAAATTTACAACTTCTTTAATTTTTATTTCCAAACAAATGACAAGCACAAATGGGCAATTTTAGCTTGTTTGATGTGGTTTGTTAGCCATGTTGCTCAAGCCCAAAACATCAACTTAGAAGTAGATGTTTATGCTGCAGGTATGTGGTCTGTAGGCTTATATGGCTCTAACTGTGGTAACAATGACTGTGGTGTGAACGAACCTGACCCGAGAATAGATATTCGGGTAAGGCATAGTGGCACTGGCACATATTACGGCACATGGCAAAATTATAGAGATGGATATGCATGTAATAATTATTCCTTAACTTATGACCCGGCAAACTATACCGCCAACAATATTGGCAACGGAAACTATGTATATTTAGAATTAACTGCGTATGAACCGGACAATGCCTTAAGTGGCGGTGCCGATGCAAATTGTGGAGGATATGGCACAATAGGCAATCAATATATAAGAGGTATAAGTCCATGTACTTGGAACGCTCGCTCTGATTATAGAGATTGTGCCTCTGATAATGTAACAGAGCGTTGGCGTGCTTATTGGCAATGGCGTTGGTCGTGGTGTACTACAGGTTTATCCGGTACTACAGCCGCAGGAGTTATTGGAGGTAACCAACTTATTTGTAGTGGTGGCAATCCTTCTACATTAACCAACTCAACTACTGCTACTTACATGAATGGTTCTTTTTATATCCAACGCAGTATAAATGGTGCAGCTTGGACAAATGTTACCGGCGCTTCTACTTCCACAACCCTTACCTATGATGAAGGTGTTTTATCAACTATCGGTTGTTATCGTTACAGACGTATTCAACAATTTTGTGGTGGGGCTTCAGTAGCTGCATCTACCACTCAAACTTATGCCTCTAATGAAGTAGGCATTATTGTTTTCCCAACTGCACCTACCATTACTACACCAAGTAATGTATGTCAAGGAACAAGCATTCCGGCACCAACAGTACCATCTTATACAAACTTTGGTGTTCAATACAGTATCAACAATGGTGCTTATACATCTTGGAGCAGTCCAACTACGCCGGGTTGTTATTATATACGAGCCCGTTATATTTATACGCCATCTTGTGGCCCTTATGGCGCTAATCAAGTATCGCCTTGTATTAGTACCAATACCGTATATGTTACCGTCTTCCCTGATGGACCAACCATCACGGCACCGTCAAATGTTTGTGCAGGAACGCTCATATCTTTGCCAAGTGTAGCAGCAGTTTCAGGCTTCTCCGTACAATATCGCGTAGATGGCGGAACATGGTTAGCCGCAGGAAGCGTCAATAGAAATTTATCTGCCGGTTGTCATACTGTTCAAGCCAGATATGTATTAACCTCAACATGCGGTGGAACAGCTGCCGGAGCATCTATGACATGTGCAGAAGGTAATGTGGTTAATGTAACAGTATTCCCACAAGAACCAACAATAAGTACACCGTCTTCGGTTTGTGCAGGAACATCCTTTACTTTACCAAGTGTAACATCCGTTTCCGGTTTTACCACTCAATATAGTATTAATGGCGGAACTTGGTCTTCAACACCAACTATTCCAACAACTGCAGGTTGTCATTCTATCCAAGCAAGATATATTTTGGCAAGTGCATGTGGTGGCACTGCAGCCGGCACCAATGGCATGTCGGGTTGTACCGTAAGTAATACGGTTTATGCAACGGTATTCCCACAAGAACCAACCTTAACAGCACCTGCAAATGTATGTGCAGGAACTTCAATATCTTTACCAAGTGTTCCGGCAGTTTCCGGCTTCTCTGTTCAATACAGTGTCAACGGCGGAGCATGGGCTGTTGCTCCAACTATTCCAACCACAGCAGGTTGTCATAGTATTCGTGCACGTTATGTATTAACGTCAGCTTGTGGTTCGTTAGGTGCTGGTTCAGCAGGTCCGTCCGGATGTACAGAAAGTAGTTTAGTTTATGTAACGGTGTTCCCAACAGCACCAAGTTTAGCGAATCCGTCTGCGGTTTGCGAAGGCTCAACATTTACTTTACCTTCCGTTACTGCAGTAAGTGGTTTCACAGTTCAATACAGCATAGACGGCGGTATTTACTCGGCATCACCAACAATTCCGACAACGGCAGGTTGTCATTCCATAAGAGCAAGATATGTGTTAACATCGGCTTGTGGCACTACTGCCGCAGGTGCAACCGCTCCGGCAGGATGCACAGAAAGTGGATATGCATACGTGGCTACCTTCCCTACAACACCAACGATTACGGCACCGGCAAATGTATGTGTAGGAAGTGCCTTTACTTTACCAAGTGTTCCGGCAGTTTCCGGCTTTACAGTAGTGTATAGTATTGATGGAGGAGCTTGGTCTGCCAGCCCTACCATTCCTACAACTGTAGGCACACATACTGTTCGAGCCTCTTACACCATAAACGCCACTTGTGGTGCTACCGCAGCCGGAACGTTGAGTATTTGTGCTGCCAGCAATACAGTGAATGCCGTTGTAGATCCTGAACCAACTGCAACAGCCAATTATGTACTTTATACTTGCGACAGAACGGCTCAACTTACAGCAACCGGAATTACGCCTGGCGCAACCGTTTCTTGGCAATATGTATCGGGTCCAACCAACCCAACAGGTACAACCTCATCCAATCCATTATTGGTAACTTTCTCAACTGCGGGAACAGGTGTATATAACTTATTAGTATCGCATGGGGCTTGTTCCAACATCAATGTTGACAATGTTAATATGGTGATGCCAACAACATCCTCAACTACTTTAGCAACTACGGCAAGTTGTGGCTATTGTGTGGTAACAGACGGACAAACGCGTTCATTCTATAATAGTTCAGGTGAATTGATTGCAACAATTCAAGACGATCCGTTAGTTACACCTGCTGCATTAGACGAGTCTGAAGTTTGTGTGCGCATGGATGCAACCGTACAATCTATCACAGACAATTATGGTTTACAACAACCGTATTTGCAACGTCAATGGACAGTACATCCAACTACATCTACCAATGCATTTATTACTTTATATTTCACAAATGCAGAGTTAGTAGCTTTACAGACAGCAGCGAACTCAACGCCATATCAATTCTCCGGATATGCACTAAACGTAACCAAATATCCGGGTGGTAGTGGCGGTACTTTCACAGCTCCCGGCAGTCCGGGTGGCGTACACTTGCCGGCAACTTTCAGTGCTTATGGAGCCAACCATAGAGTACAAGTAGAAACTAATACATTCTCTACTTTATATATACATCCATCTTTGTTCCCATTCTCTGTATTGCCTGTTGAGTTAATCTCATTCAGCGGCTGGAATGAAGGTGTTGTGAATAAATTGAATTGGACTACAGCTTCTGAAAAGAATACACTTCGTTTTGAGATAGAAAAGAGCACCAATAATGCAGCTTGGACTTACATTGGAGAAAAAGCGGCTGCCGGCAATTCAAATGCTGAGTTACAATATGACTTTACAGATAATAATCCGTTGGTTGGCAACAACTATTATCGCTTGAAGATTTATGATAATGATGGCACATTCAAGTACAGCAATACAATTAATGTTCCGGTATCTGAAGTTGTAGCAAATACATTTGGCAATATTTATCCAAATCCAACCGGAGGAACATTAAATGTGGAGATACAAGCTACACATGCTTTCGATACAAAATTGCTTGCGTATGATGTATTAGGTAAACAAATTTTTGAACAAGATGCAGCCCTTGTAAAAGGAGTAAATACCTTGAAATTAGATTTCACTTCTTTAGCAAAAGGCACTTACTTATTACAATTTGTAGATGATGCAGGCAATAAACACATCAGCAAGTTTGTGAAGAATTAGTCTTCTTAAATAAAT
>JAGQYE010000124.1 GCA_020436225.1 Bacteroidota bacterium
CCAAAGTCGAGTTCGTTGTCGTAATAATCCAAGTCAATCAAAGAATTTCCACTTTTGATATTATTGTCCAAAGTCGGCAAAATACGGTCGTGAAAAAGTTTAGTTTGTGCTTCAATCGTTTCTTTGGTTTCGCCTTCCATACATTTTAAAAGCAACGAAAGTTTAGTTACTTCCACTGCGTTGCTGTCTAAATCAACTCCGTAAATATTATTGAGCAAAATGCGTTTTTTCTCGGCTGTGGTGAGTTCGCCATTTGGTGTCAAAGGATTGTCTTTGTTGCCTTTGGATTGTTTGCCGTTTTGCGTGTAAAAATCTTTATGCCAATCAAGCAAAAACTGATAAGCACCAATCAAAAAACTGCCGCTTCCACAAGCAGGGTCAGCAATTTTTATCTTGCTTATTTCTTTTGGTGTTTTGTTTTCTACGATTTTGCCAATCGTATTTTTTACGATGTAATCAACAATGTATTGCGGTGTATAATAAACGCCACCTGCTTTTCTTACTTCGGGTTTTTCTTCAATAGTTGCTCGCCCACTTTTTGAAAGTGAAATTTGTTTGCCTAAAAATTGCTCGTAAGCACTTCCTAAAATTTCAACTGATAAAACCGAAAATTCATAAGGACAAATAGGGTAGTAGAGTTCGGAAATAATGCTTTTGATAACTTTGTTATCTATAGAAATTTCTCCGCTTATTTTGTCTTTTTGAAAGTCGAAAAGTCCTGAATTATATTTTTGGTCGGCTTGATGAAAACGAAATAAAAGGTTTTGGTAAAAGTCGCCTGTTTTGATGTCGGTTTGTAAGTCTCCATAAGGTTCAACGCTTCTATCTTCCGCAATTCTTAAAAATATAATTCTATCAATCGTGTGTTGAACGATAAAATTCAGTTCTTCTTCGTTCAGATGTTTGTTGCGAAGTGCAATATTTAAGGCAAGTTCTACACGCCATTTGTCAAGCGATTGTAGAAACTCGTTATCAACAGTGGACGTTCCTTTTTTGTTTTTGTCGCTTGTGATGAATTTATCAAAACTGCCTTTTAATACACTTTCTTTTGCAAAAGTGTCCCAAATAAAATCGAACTCCGAAAGATAGTCCGAATAAGTCAAATATTTTATTCGTCCGTTGCTGGCTTTGTCGGTTTCTTTGGGTTTTGAAGTGCAGTCGTAAATGGCAAATTCTTCAAAATCGGAAATGACGGAAATCGGCATTTTTGCACTCCAACCATATCTGCGAACTTGGTAAGCTGGTGCAATGTCGTCTTTGATAAGCACGCTTGGTTTTTTGGCTTCGAGGAAAAATAAACGTTTTCCGCCAACCAAACGGAAAGAATAATCGGGTGCTTTTGTTGCGCCGCCAACTTTTACACGGTCTTCGTGGATTACTTCTCTGTAACTTTCTGCGTAACCGTTTTCGTTGTCGATGTCCCAACCAAGAGCTTTCCAAAACGGGTCGATAAAATCCCGTCTGGTTTGTGTTTCGTTATATTCTGATTTTTTGTAAAATTCTTTCTGTTCGTCAAATCTTTCGACCAACGATTTGATTTTGTCAAAAGCAAATTCCTTTGTTACCATTTCACTAAAATACAAAAAAGACTGATTTGATTTTTTCAAGTGCAAACTGTTTTTGTATCCGCTGTATGATTTAGGGTATCGAAAGTTTCGGTCGTTTTATGACAGAACTTTCAATTTATTACGGTCGTCCGTTAGCATTGCCACCAACTATTCTATTTCAGAAAATTATTTTAAGAAAGAAAAAATAATACTAAGCAAAGAAACAAAACACGCCAAACGATTAAAAATTTCCGGCTTGTTTTTTACAACTTTGGGAGCAGTTTCCACCATAGCTACAACTCCATTAGTTGTAATCTACCATCCTCTTGGAGTTCCGGGAAGATTAGCATCAAGTACAATAGGTGGCATTGGTTATTCAATAAGTATATCTTGTTTAACTATAGGAATTCCAATGACTGTAGTTGGTTATAAACAAGCAAGAAAACTAAAGGAACAAGAAACAACTCCTAAACAATTTTAAGAAATAATTTAATCACAAATCAACTTCCAAGGTTTAGCAGCTTCTAATTCTAATGCCAATTCTAATAACAATTTATCTTGCCCGAAAGCTGAAGCAAACTGCACACCAATTGGTAAACCTTTTGATGAGGTTCCTAACGGCAACGAAATTGAAGGCGAACCTGAAATATTAAATAACGGCAAAAAGGTAGCAATATCAGCACCTCTAAATGAAATTTCATCGTATGATAGTTGTGGCGAAAAATAACCAATTTCCGGTGTAGCCTTTGTCGTTACGCTCGTCATGATTATATCGTATTTGCCAAAAAAATCAGCTTCTAAGGCTCGCGTTGTCTTAATTAAACTTCTGATACAACCAAATAATTTCATTTTTCTTCCGGCAAAAGTATCAGCCAATCCAAGCACAAATGGATCAATAATGCCTGATTTGTCCACTTTGGCACCGTGCGTTAATCTACCAAAGTTTACCGTCATATAAGCTAAAAATCCATAGTACGTCAAATAATTATAGGTCATTTCTTCTACATTAATCGGCACTTTTATCATTTCAACCTGATGACCTAAAGATTCTAAAAGTTTAGCTGTTTCTAATTGTGAATTAAATGTATCGGCATCCATCCAACCTTGTGCACCTTCATCAAAATTTTCGAAGAAGGCAATGCGCAAGCGTTTTTTTATCGGCTCTTTTACATGTCCGATTCTCGGCAATTTTGAATTGTAATAAAACTTCTCTGCTTCAGCATAAAACGCCGCCGTGTCGCGTACACTTCTCGTCAGCACACCTTGATAGACAATATTCAATGGCAAGGTTTCCGTGCCTTGCATATAATACACACGCTTGCGCGTCGATTTCAAACCAACTAAACCACAACAAGAAGCCGGAATTCGCGTTGAGCCGGCGCCATCATTTGCAGATGCAATAGGCACAGCACCACTCGCCACCAATGCCGCAGAACCAGAAGACGAACCGCCGGTTGTATGATTTATATTCCAAGGATTTCGTGTGATGTTAATTTGCTCAATTTCGGTACTGCAGATAAATCCAAATTCAGGCAAAGTTGTTTTTCCTAAATTATTTAAACCGGCAGATAAGAACTGATTGACGTATTTGCTATTCTTCTTATATATCTTAGATTTAAAAGTTTTTGAACCTTTTTGTGTGGGTGTATCTTTTACAAAATCGTTGTCTTTTACAAAAGTTGGAACGCCGTAAAAACAACCGTTGCTGTTGAGTCCGTTTGCTGCACGAGCGGCTTCGTAAGTTCTAAAAATAACAGCATCTAAAATTGGGTTTACCTTTTCTACTCTTGCTATGGCTGCTTCTGTTACTTCTTGTACAGATACTTTTTTTTCGGCAATCGCAGCTGCCAAAGCTGTTGCGTCCATTTTGCCTAAGGCATCGTCGCAAAAAGCACTCACTTTATTTTCCATTTCTAAATATAGTAAAAAATCAGTACCTAATATCAGTTATATATAAAACTAATCATTTCATAATTTTTTATCTTTGCTTTGATGCAAAAATTCAATCCATCTTTTTTAGCTACTTCAATAGAATACTTAAAAGGTGTTGGTCCGGAACGTGCCGCTATTTTAAAAAATGAGGCATCAATTTATACGTTTGGCGATTTATTAAAATTATATCCATATCGTTATATCGACAGAACTCAATTTTATTCCACACAACATATCGACAACACGCAAACTTATATCCAATTAAAAGGAAAAATCAAAAACATTCAAGAAATTGGTCAAGGTCGTGGCAGAAGATTAACAGCCATTTTTTACGATGATGCCGGACAAATTGAATTGGTTTGGTTTCAAGGAATTAAATGGCTACAGAAAAGTTTAAGTACGCAAGAAACCTATATTTTGTATGGCAAGCCAAATTGGTTTAATGGAAAATTTAATATCACACATCCTGAATTAGAAAAATTTACTGACTTTAATGCTGAAAATGTTGGCACCTTTCGCTCGATGTATAACACATCAGAGAAAATGAAAAAGAAAGGTTTAGATAGCAAAGCTATTTTTAAGTTAATACAAAATTTATTGGCGCAACTTAAACCCGAACATATTCTCGAAATGTTGCCATCTACTTTATTAGCAAAATATAAGTTGATGCCGAGATATGATGCTATTAAAAATATTCATATTCCGCAAACATTAGCCTTGCAAACGCAAGCCATTCAACGTTTGAAGTTTGAAGAACTTTTTCTAATCCAATTAAATCTACTTCGATTAAAAATAATTAGACAACGAGCAGATGGAATTTATTTTGAAAAAGTAGATAATTATTTCAAGAAATTTTATGATGATGCTTTGCCGTTTGATTTGACGAATGCACAAAAACGCGTTTTAAAAGAAATTAGAAAAGATACCTTGTCGGGAAAACAAATGAACAGATTGCTACAAGGTGATGTGGGTTCCGGAAAAACAATAGTAGCTATGTTATCTATGTTGATGGCAATCGACAACAATTATCAAGCGGCGTTTATGGCGCCGACAGAAATTTTAGCACAACAACATTTTGCCGGCTTAAAACCTTTGTGCGATATAATAAATATTCGCATTGCATTGCTTAGTGGTTCAACAAAAAACAAAGATCGAAAGCAAATTTTAGCCAGCATTTTACAAGGCGAAATTCATATTTTAATTGGTACTCATGCTTTGTTGGAAGATGATGTACAATTTAAAAATCTCGGCATTGCAATTATAGATGAACAGCATCGTTTCGGCGTAGAACAACGCGCGAAATTATGGAAGAAAAATTCTATTGCGCCACATGTTTTAGTGATGACGGCAACACCAATTCCTCGCACATTAGCGATGACATTGTACGGCGATTTAGATGTTTCTGTTTTAGATGAATTGCCACCTGGAAGAAAACCAATTATGACGGTTCATCGCTACGAGTCGAAACGCATTGCCGTTTTTTCATTTTTAAAAGAAGAAATTGCCAAAGGTCGCCAAGTGTACATCGTTTATCCATTGATAGAAGAAAGCGAAAAATTAGATTTGATAGATTTGCAAAATGGCTATGAAAGTATTTCGCGTTCGTTTCCATTGCCGGATTATGCATTGAGTATTGTGCATGGAAAAATGAAACCGGAAGATAAAGATTTTGAAATGCAACGTTTCATCAAAGGTGAAACACAAATAATGGTAGCAACTACGGTAATTGAGGTTGGCGTTAATGTTCCGAATGCCAGTGTGATGGTTATTGAAAATGCAGAGCGTTTTGGTTTGTCGCAGTTGCATCAATTGCGTGGTCGTGTTGGGCGAGGAGCCGAGCAATCGTATTGTATTTTGATGTCATCAAATAAATTGACAACTGACGGGAAAAAACGCATCAATACGATGGTGGAAACAAATGATGGTTTTAAGATTTCTGAAGTAGATTTGGAATTGCGTGGACCAGGAAATATTGAAGGCAAGCAACAAAGCGGCAATATTGATTTGAAACTTGCCAACATTGCAACCGATGGAGCTATTATTGAAGAAGCACGAAAAGCTGCCATCAACTTATTAGAAGAAGATACTTTGTTAGAAAAACAAGAAAATGCTGACTTAAAATTTTATTTACAACAAATAAAAAGTGAAAATAATTATTGGAGAAATATCAGCTAAAAGAATTTTATATCGTCAAAATTTCTTCTTCTTTTACTTGAAGCATTTTGTCAACTTTGGTATTGTATTCGTTAGTTAATTGTTGAATAGAATTTTCAGCATCTTTACCAATATCTTCACTCAATCCATCTTTCACTAAATCTTTTATCATTTCGTTGCCGTCTTTGCGTGCATTACGAATTACAATTTTTGTTTGCTCGCCGTGATTTTTAGATTGTTTTACTAAATCTCTACGTCTTTCTTCTGTCATCGGTGGAACTGATAAACGAATATTTTCGCCATCATTTTGAGGTGTGATGCCGATATTACTTTGAAAAATAGCGCGTTCTATATCATTAATAATTTTCTTTTCAAAAGGTGTAATTAATATCGTGCGCGCATCAAGTAGTTTTACATTGGCAACTTGTTGAATTGGCGTTGGCATTCCATAGTATTCTACCATTATACCTTGTAACATATCCGGACTTGCTTTTCCGGCTCTCACTTTTCTCAATTCTTCTTCAAGATGTTTTAATGCTTTAAACATAGCATCTTTGGTGTCGTCTAATATCAATTGTACTTCTTCTTCCATAAAATTAAATTCGAAAGCAAAGATATATTAATTGTTGACAGTTGACAAATGGAATAAAGCAAAAAATTATCGTATTAAATCACGATGTTGTATATCTTCTAAAAATTCCTTGTCGACTATAAATCGGATTATATAACAAACATCAACTGTATATTGAAGCTTAAAAATTAGTAAGTAATAAAAGACATTTTTGTAGGGTTGATTTTTTCTTTCTTAAATAGGTTGTGTAAATTGATTGAGAACTTGTATGAAAAGCCTCAAATTTGCGTTTGTATAAATATTTTTTGTCCAAACAAACACTCATTTTCAGCAAGTTGTGTTAAATCAATATAAAATATTTGGGCAAATTCTTGGTTTATCAAGGCTGAAAAAGTATCTTTGCAACCCGATTTAGAAAATTATCGGAAAATTTTTAAGCATTAAAGTAAAATTTTAATAAAGTGAATACATTATCTTACAAAACCAAAACCGTTACGCCTAAAGAAACTGTGCGTAAATGGTATCTTGTTGATGCAGAAAACCAAACTTTGGGACGCATCTCATCAGAAATTGCAAAAATATTGCAAGGCAAAAACAAACCATCTTATACACCAAACATCGATACTGGTGACCATGTAATTATCATCAACGCTGATAAAGTAGCATTGAGTGGTAAAAAAATGACTGACAAAGTGTATATCCGTCATACAGGATATCCTGGCGGACAACGTTTTATGACACCAAAAGAAGCCTTGGCTAAAAAACCGGAATTCGTTTTGGAAAATGCTATCAGCCACATGTTGCCACGCACACGCTTAGGCAGACAAATGTTTAAAAAATTGCACGTATTTGCCGGAACTGAGCATACTCATACTGCGCAAAAACCTGAAGTAATAACTTTCAAATAAAAATATAAATGGCAAAAGAAACAATCAACGGATTAGGTCGTCGTAAAACAGCAATCGCTCGTGTTTACTTAAAAAGCGGCAAAGGTACCATTACCGTAAATGGTAAAGATATTAAAGAATATATTGCATTAAAACAATTAGTGGACAGAGCATTGAAACCTTTAAATGTTGTAGATGCAGCTTCTAAATTCGATATTACTGTAAATGTAAAAGGCGGCGGAATTAAAGGACAAGCAGAAGCGATTTCTTTAGGTATTGCTCGTGCATTAGTGAAAAACGATGAAACAGTGAAACCGGCATTAAAAGCTGAAAGCTTAATGACGCGTGATTCTCGTATGGTAGAGCGCAAGAAATTTGGTAAGAAAAAAGCACGTAAGAGCTTCCAATTCAGTAAACGTTAATCTTCAAAAATTTATAATAAAAATATGGCTAGTTCTAAAATATCTCAGCAAGAAATGTTGGATGCCGGAGTACACTTCGGACATTTAAAGAAAAAATGGAATCCTAAAATGCTTCCTTATATTTTTATGGAACGCAAAGGTATCCACATCATCGACTTAAATAAAACACAAGAAAAAATGGAAGAAGCGGCTGCGGTGCTTCGTTCTATTTCTAAATCAGGAAGAAAAATTTTGTTTGTAGCAACTAAAAAACAAGCAAAAGAAATCGTTGCTGAAGCTGCAAAACAAGTGAATATGCCTTACGTAACTGAACGTTGGTTAGGTGGTATGTTGACAAACTTCGTAACTATCAGAAAGTCGATTAAGAAAAAACAAAACATCGAAAAAATGTTGGGTGATGGTGCTTTAAACAACATCACGAAAAAAGAAAGATTGATGTTAGGTCGTCAACAACAAAAATTAGATAAAGTATTAGGTGGTATCGAAAACTTACCTCGTATTCCGGCTGCATTGTTCTTAGTAGATATTACACACGAGCATATTGCATTGGCAGAAGCAAAAAATTTAGGAATCAAAACTATCGGTATCGTCGATACAAATAGTGATCCTACAAAAGTTGATTTTGCAATTCCGGCAAACGATGATGCCACAAAATCTATCCAACTTATTACAAGCTATTTAGTAGATGCAATCAAAGAAGGTTTAGCTGAGCGCAAAAAAGATAAAGAAGAGTCTGAATCAAAAACAGAAGCAGAAGCTAAAGAATCAGTTGAATCAGCAGAATAAAGAATAGTAATAAGATATGAGTAGTAAGTAATTAGATTATTTCTCTCATTCAAATTACCAAATCAACAAATTATCAAATTATCAAATTGTATATTAATATGTCAACAGTAACGATAACAGCAGCAGATGTAAATAAATTAAGACAAGAAACCGGCGCCGGTATCATGGATTGCAAAAAAGCTTTGATAGAAACAAACGGCGACTTTGAAGCTGCAATAGATTATTTAAGAAAAAAAGGTGCAAAAATTGCAGCAAACCGTTCTGACCGCGAAGCGAACGAAGGTGTAGTGGTTGCCTTAACAACAGAAGATGGAAAATTCGGTTGTGCCGTAAACTTAAGTTCTGAAACAGATTTTGTAGCTAAAAACGATGATTTTATCAACTTGGCAAAATCTATTGCAGAAGTTGCTTTAGCAGGAAGAATTAAAACTGCTGAAGAATTACAAAATGCAACAATCGACGGTGTTGCTGTAAAAGATAAATTATTAGATACAGTAGCAAAAATCGGTGAGAAAATTGAAGTAAAAAAATACGAAGTAGTAGAAGGCGAAGGCGTTGTAGCCTATATTCACATGGGCTATAGAATGGGCGTTTTAGTACAATTAAATAAAGCATTAACAGAAGAAATAGCAACTGCTGGAAAAGATGTAGCTATGCAAATTGCTGCCATGAATCCGGTTGCTGTAGATGCTTCAGGAGTTTCTGACGAAATGAAAGACAGAGAAAGAGCGATTGCTCGTGAAAAAGCAATCGCTGCCGGAAAACCGGAAAATATCTTAGATAAAATTGCAGATGGCGCAGTAAATACGATGTTGAAAGAAAATACATTATTACCTCAACCATTTGTAAAAGACGGAAGTAAAACAGTAGAACAATATTTAAAAACTGCCGACAAAGATTTAACGGTTGTATCGTTTAAGCGAGTAACTTTATCGTAAATTAATTAAAGAGAGAACTTTGGTTCTCTCTTTTTTTTTGTCTATTTTTAAAATAGAAACAGTATCTTTTAAAAATGATTTGATACTTTTAATTCTGAGATAAATAGAAAACAAAGTTTGATAAAATTGAAGACGAATGGTAAGAAATATTGCAATTGATACAAACATCGCTATAGCATTGTTAAACAATCAATCCAATATATATTCCGTAATAAATAAATATGATAGTATTTTCTATCACACTTTACATATACAACTAATCTCATAACCTAATAAATTCCATGAACCAGCCAATCAAACGAATCCTATTAAAACTTAGTGGCGAAGCCTTAATGGGCGACCAACATTTCGGCATCAAAGCAGATACACTCAACATCTTTGCACAAGAAATTGCCGATGTAGTAAATGCCGGCTACCAAGTTGGTATCGTTGTTGGAGGTGGAAATATTTTCCGAGGATTACAAGCAGGCAATATCGGCATCGAGCGCTCGCAAGGCGATTACATGGGCATGCTCGCTACTATAATCAACGGCATGGCGCTACAAGGTGCGCTGGAATCTATCGGCATTTATACACGTTTACTTTCAGCACTCAATATTTCACAAGTTTGTGAACCGTATATTCGCAGACGTGCCACGCGCCACTTGGAAAAAGGCAGATGCGTGATTATGGCTGCCGGCACCGGAAACCCTTATTTTACTACAGATACAGCTGCCGCTTTGCGCGCTAACGAAATTGAAGCCGATGTAATTTTGAAAGGCACCAGCGTTGATGGTATCTATACTGCCGACCCTAAAAAAGATCCAACTGCCACTAAATATGAAACTATTTCATTTGATGAAGTTTTGATAAAAAATTTGCGCATCATGGACCAAACGGCATTCGCCCTTTGCAAAGAAAATAAAATGCCAATTATCGTTTTTAATATCAGAGAACGCGGCAATATTCTACGCATTTTACAAGGTGAAAAGATAGGCACATTAGTAAGCTAAAATTCTTACTTTCTATAATTGTAAGCAATAAAGTGTTTGGATTTTATTTAATCTCAATAATACTCAGACACCTCGATATTTCTTTTGCATTTTTGCCTTATATTTTATTCTAAATTAGAATTATAGAAGAATAAATTGATTAATCAATATCAAATAATATCATTTATTCGGTATATTTAATTGAGAAAGGTAATGGATTAAGAAAATTCTGGCAAAAGTTAATTGTATGACTTCTATCATCCTTTTCGTTGATAACAATCATTACCGTTCCTGATTTCAATCATAGCTATTTTTATATACTATAAATAACTTTGAATATAAATTGATAAACAATTAAACCAACTCAATATGAAAAAATTATTTTTTAATCAGAATTTACAGCTTATTGCCATTTTAATTTGCCTCTTAAGCTTAAGCGCATGTAGAAACCAAAATGCGAACAAGAATGAAAGATGGTCTTCTGCAGAAAAAGTAAAAATTAAAGGCGAAGAAAAAGCTATCTTAACTGACCCACCATTGGTTCCGCCTCCAATTACCAGAAAATATGCTACAAAAGTTATTGTAGAATTAGAAGTAATTGAAAAAGAAATGGAAATTATGGATGGAGTTAAATACAACTTCTGGACCTTTGGTGGTACTGTTCCCGGAAAATTCATCCGTGTTCGAGAAGGTGATTTAATTGAATTCCACCTAAAAAATAGAGAAGATAATAAATTACCACACAATATCGACTTACACGCAGTAACCGGTCAAGGTGGTGGTGCATCTTCAACTTTTACAGCTCCGGGACATGAAACTATTTTTTCATTCACTGCTCTTAATCCGGGCTTATTTATCTATCACTGCGCAACAGCTCCCGTTGGAATGCATATTGCTAATGGTATGTATGGTTTAATTTTAGTTGAGCCTAAAGAAGGTTTGCCAAAAGTAGATAAAGAATATTATGTTGTACAAGGCGATTTTTATACAAGAGGAAGCTATGGTAGTGCTGGAGAACAACCATTTGATATGGCTAAAGCATTAGAAGAAAAACCGGATTACGTCTTATTTAATGGAAGAGTAGGAGCCTTGTCAGGCGACAAAGCTCTGACTGCAAAAGTAGGTGAAAAGGTTCGTCTTTATGTTGGTAACGGTGGGCCGAATTTAACATCTTCATTCCACGTAATCGGCGAAATTTTCGATAATGTTCATGTTGAATCAGGTACCTTAGTAAATCATAATGTGCAAACTACGCTAATACCAGCCGGTGGTACTGCTATGGTTGAATTCCATTGTGATGTAAAAGGTGAATTGATATTGGTGGATCACTCAGTTTTCAGAGCATTTAATAAAGGAGCATTGGCAATCTTAAATGTTGATGGTGCAGAAAACAAACATGTCTATTCAGGCCAAATTAATGACTTGATTTATAAGAGTGAAGGTAGTGCTATACAAACTATGCCTAGCGAACCTCAAAAGCCTAAAAAACCACTTACTAAAGAAGAAAAATTGGTACGTGGAGGAGAAATCTTTAAATCTACTTGTTTAGCTTGCCACCAAGCAGATGCTAAAGGTGTTCCGAATGCATTCCCGCCATTGGCAAATTCAGATTACTTTAGAGGCGACCCAACAAAAGCAATTAGCGCCGTTGTAAATGGTTTGAGCGGAAAGATTGTTGTTAACGGTAAAGAATACAACAATATTATGCCTAAACAATCATTAAGCAACGACGATGTAGCAAGTGTAGTAACTTACGTATTGAATCATTTTGGAAATAAAGGTGGTGAAATTTCTCCTGAAGAAGTGGAGAAAGTACGACAAAATGGAAATGCCACTGCATCAAAATAAAATGAAATATCTAATAAAAATTGGTTTAATTTTTTTCTCATTCTTATCAGTAGGTAAAACTCCTGAAGATATGGCGTACATCAAAGGCGGCTCTTATGAGCCGCTTTACGCCCTTATATCCGGAAAAGTTGAAGTGCCTTCTTTTTATATCGATAAATATCCGGTGACAAACTATAACTTTCAACAATTCTTAGCAGTAAATCCGGAATGGAATAAGGAAAATATAAAGCCGGTTTTTGCCGATGAAAATTATTTAAAACATTGGAAAAGTGCAAAAGGGAATAGTTATTATTTGGATATGAAAGACAAACCGGTGGTGTATGTTTCTTGGTATGCTGCTAAAGCATATTGTGCTTATCAAGGAAAAACATTGCCAACTATTGATGACTGGGAATATGTAGCTCGTGCCAGTGAAACTAAAGAAGACGCTTCTAACGATGACGATTTTCTTCAGCGATTATTGAGTTGGTATGGCACCTCTTCTCCAAATGTTTTAAGTGATGTAGGTAAAGGTTTTAAGAATGTTTATGGCGTATATGATATGCATGGATTAGTATGGGAATGGAATTTAGATTTCCTTTCTGCACTTTCAATAAAAGATTCTCGTGATGGAAATAATTTAGATGAAGGTATGTTTTGCGGTGCCGGTGCCGGTAACTCTAAAACACCAAAAAAATATACAGCTTTTATGCGATATGCTACACGTTCCAGCCTAAAAGCTAATTTCTGTCAACCGAATTTAGGATTTAGATGTATTAAAGAAATTAAGTAAAATATATAAAGATGAAAAAGTTAATATTTATTGCAGTAATAATTCTATTTACTGTGACAAACTGTAAAAACAAGAATAAAGATTGTTGTAAAAATCCTGAAAATAGTAAAGTAACTGCAACAACTAATAAAAGTATTTCCATTTTTGATTTACCATCGACATGGACAACCCAAAATAATCAGCAGGTACAACTAAATGAGTTGAAACAGAAAGTGATAGTAATGGCAATGATTTTTACAAATTGCCCTTCTGCTTGTCCGCGTATTGTTGCAGATATTAAACAAATAGATGAACAAATTCCCAAAAATCAAAAAGAAAATGTCCACTTCATTTTAGTTTCAATGGACCCGGAAAGAGATACTGCACAGCAGTTATTAGCTTTCGCTACAGAACAACAATTAGATTTAAAGCGTTGGACACTTTTGCATGGCAACGAATCTGATGTATTAGATCTTGCTGGTGCTTTAAATGTGCGTATTCTAAAACAAAAAGACAATACTTTTGATCATTCTAACATTATCAGCATCATCAATAATAAAGGAAATATTGTATATCAACAAAACGGATTAGGTGCCGATGCTACTACTACACTTCAAACCATTCAACAATTATTGGATGATAAGAATGAATAGCCATTGCTTCGATGTTATAAATAAGAAAAAAGGATAAAATTAATCTCTTCTTCTTGCGCCCATGAAAATAGAGATATAATATAATAAAGTAACTAAAGAACCCAATGCAGCAACAACATACGTAGAAGCAGCCCATTTTAAAGCATTCTTAGCTTTATCGTGTTCTTCACCAACAAGAATTCTTGTGCTATCTAACCATTTCAATGCACGTGCAGAAGCATCAAACTCAACAGGCAATGTAATGAAACTAAATAAAGTAGTCATGGCAAACATCACAATTCCAATTAGTAAAACCCAAGGTGTTTTAGTAAACATTAACACACCTAAACCGGCTAAGATTATCCATTGTACATATTGAGAACTTACTTGCACAACAGGCACTAACTTAGAACGCATAGTCAACCAAGTATAAGCTGTATTATGTTGAACAGCGTGTCCGCATTCATGTGCCGCAACGGCAGCAGCTGCTACGTTGGCTTGAGCATAAACCCAATCACTGAGGTTTACGGTTTTATTTGCCGGATTATAATGGTCGGTTAATGCACCGGGAACAGAGATAACTTGTACATCGAAAATGCCATTATCACGCAACATTTTTTCTGCAATTTCTTTTCC
>JAGQYE010000125.1 GCA_020436225.1 Bacteroidota bacterium
AAAAGAAAATAAAATGGCAATACCAAACAAGGAAAAATAAGAAATGTGGAGGCTTGAACGACAAGATGCAGTTTCCAATTCTTTAATCCGTTTCTTAATTTTTCCGGACTTAATTTCAATCCATAAAAAAAGAAAATCAGCGCAATGCCTATGGTGCTAATCCATTCTAAAGCAACATTAAAATTGTTATTGGTGCTGTAGAAAAAATATGAAAATAGAATAACAAAAATCGTTGCTAAAACAAACTTATCTAAAGAAAGCACTATTTTTTTCAATGTGGTTTTTTTGTTGATGTTTTATTGTTTACAAAGATAGACCTAAATTTTTATTTTAAACTATTGTAGGAATAAACATAAAACTCTGTTAGAGTCCAAGACTCTAACAGAGTGTCAGACTTTTCGGTTAAAATAAGATTACCGCTTTCGTGAGAATGACATTAATTAAATCAGCACTTGTGCTGTTTAGACTTCCGTATTTTGTATTTTTGTTGGATATTTATTTTTGGATTAACTCAAACAAATGCTTTCACAACGCCAACTCTTTTTGCAACATGTTGCCCAAACTTCCGATGCACCTTTAGCATTAGAGATAGAAAAAGCGGAAGGCATGTATTTGTACGATGTGCATCAAAAAAAATATATGGATTTGATTTCGGGCATTGGCGTCAGTGCGCTCGGACATTGTCATCCTAAAATTGTGAAAGCCATTCAACAACAAGCAACACAATATGCTCATACTTTAGTTTACGGCGAGTTTATCCAAGCACCACAAGTGCAATATGCCAAGTTTCTTGCAGAACTTTTGCCGGAAAATTTGTCGTCTGTCTATTTCACAAACTCCGGAACAGAAGCTACCGAAGGTGCTATGAAATTGGCAAAACGCTATACCGGAAAATCGGAAATTATTTCTTGTTATCATTCTTATCATGGCAGTACACAAGGTGCATTGAGTTTGCTTGGCGATGAATATTTCAAATCAAATTATCGACCATTGTTGCCTGACGTGCGTCAAATTCGCTATAATAATTTTGATGATATTCATTTTATTACCAACAAAACAGCCGCCATATTTTTAGAACCGGTGCAAGCAGAAGCCGGCGTAATTGTGCCGAATGCTCAATATTTACAGGCAATTCGAGCACGATGTAATGAAACCGGAACACTTTTAGTGTTTGATGAAGTGCAAACCGGTTGCGGTAGAACGGGAAATATTTTTCGCTTTCAAACAGAAAATGTAATTCCTGATATTTTGCTGCTCGGCAAAGCTTTTGGTGGCGGTTTGCCTTTGGCGGCGTTTATTTCGAGTAAAGAAATTATGCAAGTGTTACAAGTCAATCCTATTCTCGGTCACATTACTACTTTTGGCGGAAATGCCGTTTGCTGCGCTGCCGGCTTAGAATCATTCCAAGAAATTGTTGAGCAGAAATTATATAAAACAGTCGAGAAAAATTCGGCATTATTTGTAGAGTTGTTGCAACATCAAGCGATACAAAAAGTACATCATTGCGGT
>JAGQYE010000017.1 GCA_020436225.1 Bacteroidota bacterium
AACCAACAGCGGCAATAAAAAAAATTAAAGGCTTAGAAATAATTAATTATGCAATTTCAGAAGAAAGAATAATTGAATTATATCAACAAGCTATGGCATTAGTATTTGTTTCCTTGCACGAAGGATTTGGCTTGCCTATAGCAGAAGCTATGGCTTGCGGCGTTCCGGTTCTTACATCTAATTCTACTTCTTGCAAAGAAATTGCCGGCGATGCAGCCTTGTTGGTCAATCCAAGAAATACAGAAGAAATAAAACATGCATTATTACAAATAGCAACAGATGAGCAACTGCGAAAGAATTTGATTGAAAAAGGACTTAAACGCTCTCAACAATTTAATTGGGAAAAAACGGCAGATGCATTTTATGCGCTTTTACAAAAATGCAATCAGACACATTATGCAGTTTAATTTAATTGCGTATTTTTATTTGATTGATTATCAAGATGAGACTTTTGTCACTTTTTTTTCTTAGTCAAAAAAAGTAACCAAAAAAGACAAGGCAAAACCAAATGCTCCGCTGGTTTTGCCAGCCTACGCTTCTTTGCTTCCTTATTGTTCTACTGTTCATTATTTTTTATTGAATAATCCTATCTTTCAAAACGCACGATGGGTTAAATAAGATTTTTAACAGTTTTATCTTGCTTAAAGTCGTATCTTTGTAGTAATACTTAGCCGTATGCAATCTTTTTACAAATCAAACTTGTTATTGTTCTTTTTATGGATAATAACTTTCCAATGTTTTGCGGGTTTATATCCAAATGACCGTTCTGAACTGGACTCTACAATTGCTCCGTTTTATCATGGCGTTGCTTCCGGAGATCCTTTGACTGACAGAATTATTATTTGGACGCGTGTAACCACTGACCAAGATACGGTTTCTGTAAAATGGCGCATGGCAACCGATACCGGCATGCAAAATATTGTTGGGCAAGGTATGGTACTTACTGATACTTCCAAGGATTATACTGTAAAAGTAGATGTTACAGGATTACAACCAAACACGTATTATTATTATGAATTTGAAGCTTTAGGTCGGCTTTCACAGCGCGGAAGAACCAAGACTATGCCAACAGGCAATGTCAATAATTTGCGAATTGCATTTATGAGTTGCTCTAATTATTCTTTTGGTTATTTTAATGCGTATGATATTATCCGCGAGCGCAATGATGTTGATTTATTAATTCACTTAGGTGATTATATTTATGAAGATGGATTTAGAATTGGTGGTGTTGATACTATTCATCGACGACCATTTCCTGAATATGATGCATTTGATTTAGTGAGTTACAGACAACGATATGCTTGGTATAGATTAGATCCTTCTACAAGAGATTTACACCAACAATTTCCAATGGTAGTGATTTGGGACGACCATGAATTTGCCAATGATGCCACTAAAGATACCGCACTTCGCCACGACCCGGCAACTCAAGGACCTTGGGCGGTACGAAAAGCAAATGCCATCAGAGCTTATAAAGAATGGATACCGATGCGTGAGGACACAGCCAATACTAATATCATCAACTATACACAGCACATTGGAAATTTAGCTGACATTATTTATACGGAAGATAGAATTGAACGAGTTGATGCAAATAATTTCCAACAAGCTTACGATTTAGTTTCGCATATTGACAATCTGCAATATGATACACCTAACCGAACGATGCATGGTTTCAGGCAAATGGAATGGATGACACAACAACTCAAAAACTCGACAGCAACATGGCGAATTTTAGCTAACCAAGTTGTTTTTGCATCTTACGTATATAAACAAAATATTTTAGGTATTCCTTTTCCTTTTCATAATGCAGCCGGTTGGGACATCAACCCATTAGATAGAAAAATGGTGCTGGATACTATCAATCATTATGGCATTGATAATGTTGTGGTGTTAAGTGGAGATATTCATATTGCCATGGCTTTCGATTTGCCTAATGGCGTTGTTCCTTATGATCCTGCAACCGGAGCTGGTTCGTTCGGTGTTGAGTTTGTATCAGATAATACAGTAAAAGGTGGCATTTTTGGTGGACAAGAAAGTTACATGTATAACAACAATAAACATTTGCGTTATGTTAATCCTAAATCACAAGGATTTTGTGTATTAGATGTAAATCCAACCAGCGTTTGTTGTGATTTCTGGGAAACAGACTCAAGTGGATTATTGAGCAATAACTATAAGTTATTGAAAACATTCTGTACGCAACTAAACGAAAATCACTTGAAAGAATATCCCGGACCAACATATACATCCAGAAGTTTTCCGGCTCCAATTCCTTATGCACCAAGAAACAACGGTATTGCTGTTGGCATACGCAACCACCAAAATCCGGTGGAAGTCATGAGTATTTATCCAAATCCAACTCAACATTATTTACAATTTCAATATTTTGTAAAAAATCCGAGTGATATTACCGTTGCTATTTTTGATGTTGCCGGAAATAAAGTAGCAGAATCAAAATTAGGAAGTACATCTAATGGATTAAATGTAGATGGTATTGATATTTCATCTTTGGCCGCCGGAAGCTATATCATATCTTTTATCTCTGAAGATGGCACGGTTTCCAGAAAATTCATTAAACGCTAAGAGAAAATTTTATTTATTTTTTCGAAGACGATTTTCTTTTTTGCCAAGGCATGTTTTTCAATATGATGCCAAGATAGCCATCCAAATAAAATTGATAATGGCAACGACCATAGCAATAATTCAAGCACAGAAAATGAAAAATAATGCATCAAGAATTGTTGAATTGGGAAGCCATAAATATATACACCATAAGAAACATCGCCAAACTTTTTTCCGATATCTGAAATGCCACGAAATGCTTCTGCACCGATTATGATAACAATTGGCGGTAAGATAAAATATTGCACATATTCATAGTATTTGAATGGCATCATTAAAAAGAAAAGCAATGCGCAAACAACTAATAATGCATAGCGATATTTATACGTTTCAATCTTCATTTCGGATAACAAAGCACCTGACATAAATAATAATGCAAAGTGCACCCATTGTCCAAATGCCAATGCACCAATATGAACATCTTTATATGCCACCAAAGTTATTCGACCAAAAAAAAGAATGGCTACTACAGCACTAATAATTATAGTTTTCTGTGATGAAGAAAATCGCCTTAAAAACAAAAATGGGATTAAGAATAAGTACATCGAAAACTCGTAAATAATCGTCCACAACGAACCATTTATTGCCGACTTTAGCGGATTATCTTCAAAAACACCTGTAATACTATTCTGTAGTTTTATAAGTGATAAATTGACGGGCACATACGTTAATGTACTTTTCTGACTAAAATAGCTGGAAATTGAACCGTCAAAAACGAAAGAACAAGCCAACATACTTATAATTAGCACCACCAATAATGCAGGATAAATTCTCAATATTCTTTTCACTAAATAATCGAGAATATTTTTGCTTCGAAATAAACTTTGAAAAATTAAATAGCCACTAATGATAAAAAAACCACGAACACCTAAATATGAATACGACAAAGAGCCATGACTAAAATAAAACAAAGGATCTTGCTCGGAAATTCCTGAAATCGGATAACAATGGTGTACAACAACAAAAGCGGCGAACAACAAACGAAGAAAATCAAAATTATTCTTGTGCATATTGGCAATTTCGTATGAGTTTAAAGATAGTTGATTTAGAATTTATTATTCGTATTAAATATTTATTTTTGTAGAAACAAGGCGATGTTGCAATTCCTAAAGAAGCTAAAAGATACGAACCACTTAACTTGGGATAGATTCACTTGGTTGGGCATTTTGTTTATCATTATTTGCGGCATTCGAGTTACATACGGACTTGAAAATTATATGGATGTCTTGTTTTGGGATGAATCCGTATATCTTACTCGTGGAGTTTCTATGTTTCCTTCTATTCCGAGAGATTGGGGACCGTCGTATTCTTTGTGGTATAAATTCTTATCCTTTTTTATTACTGATAAAGTTGCGCTATATTATTTCAACTTCAAGCTAACAAGTATATTAATCTGTGTAGTATTGTTTCTATTCTTACTTTCTTGTGGAGTAAGAAAAGTGGTTGCGTTTATATTTTCTGTTTTATTTCTTTCCTCATTTATTAATTTGCCTTTGTGGCCACGAGTTTCACATTATTGTATAATTGTATTGTTTGCCGGTTTGTTAGTAGCAAAATACCAGCGAAGTTTTTTATCCAAATTTGTGGTGGTTAGTTTAGCACTTTTAGTTTGTTCGTATGCACGACCTGAATTATTTTTAGTCTTTTTACCTTGTTGCCTAATTTCCTATATTTTATTCTTCGTCCAACTAAAAAGAAATTCTAAATTGGAAATTTTCCTTTTAGGAATATTGTCGTGCAGTTCGCTTTTTATGTTTGTTTTTTTTAAGACACCTTTGAATGGTGGCGATGCCAATAGAAGTATCGGCGTTTTCTTGCAACACTTTGCCATGAATTACAGCCAATGGCACCACGACAATAGCATTTTCTGGTTAGATTTTTGGGAAATTATTAAAAAGAACTTTACTGATTCTACATCATTAAGTGCAATCATCAAATCAAATCCGGAATTATTTCTAAAACATATTACTTCTAATATTTGTAATTATTTTATCCAAACAGGAAAAATCATCTTCAGTTTTTTTGCACCTATTTTTACCAAACATATTCATTGGTTGTGTTTGATGGTTTGCACCATTTTGTTTAGTATTTATTTCTCGTTCAGCAAAGACACATCCAATATGTGGGCTCGATTTAAATCGAATATAAAAGAAAATAGTTTCACGCTTTTTGTTGTTGTTTTATTCTTGTTTCCACCTGTATTTGTGTGTATTTATGCCTACCCGAGAGAGCATTATTTAATCTTACAAATGCCGTTTCTGTTATTGACAATAGCATTGTTCATCTCTTCATTTACGTCAGACATCGAGAAACCAATTCAAAAAATTGTTGTCATTGCTGTTGTTTGTTTTTTTGCAATGCCTGTTGCAGAAGATTTTGATTATTTCAAGATGTTTAGGAAAGAAGATAGTTTGTGTAATCAAAAAACAATTCAATATATCAAACAACATTATACAACCAAAGATAGTGTTCGGGTTTTTGATGTTGAAGGTGGCTTAACTAATTTATTGCCATCCAATTTTACCAATTACAATTACCTTTATTTGAAAGACAGGAAAGATGTTCCGATGAGTCAATTCATTCAAGAACATCATTTTGACATTGTATATTGCACGCCAACGATGACAAAATTACACGATGTACAAAATGACACCACCTTGTTAGATTTACTTAAGCAGCCCGAAAAATATGGCTACGTTAAACAGAAAACCGGTAACTTTACACCTTATTTATTATTGAAGAAGTGAGAAAAAATTTTGCTTATAACACACTCTATACGCGCGACCAACCGTTCTTCGAAGCAAAAGTCTTTGGTTTATTTTTGTTCAGTCTTTTTTTTGGAAGCAATATACTTTTGCAATTCAAATCGGTAAGTTCGATTACCAGTGCATTTGTTGTTGCGTTGCTGCCATTTATCTTCATTTTTGCAGGTATTTATTATTACTATAAAATATTCCAGCTCAAACAGCTCAATCCATTAGATTTTATAATACTTCTATCATTATTACTTCCAATTTATAATGCAGTTACGATGCATTTAATTTTCGACATTAAACTTCTAAAAGCGTTGTTTAATGTTACACCGCGCGTGTATGTTGTGATGATGAGTTTGCTTTATTATGCCATTAGAGCCGGTAAAATTACATTAAAGCAATATGCCTATTCCAATTTGATATTATGTTGGTTTTGTTTTGCATTATATACGTATGTATCGCTAACTATCCCTCCACAAGTATTTCAAGACGGATTAGAAGATGGCTTAGTAGGTTTCAACCCTTCAAAAGGTGGTTATATCTATCGATTCTCCAGTGCCTTCTTGACTTTTGGAATGATCTATTATTTTTTAAAATACATATTAGAAGATAGTTTTGTCGGGTTGATTTTATGGATGATTTTAATTTCCTACCAATTATTTATTGATAAAGGAAGAATAGAATTGGTCTCAGAAGTTGCGCCAATGTTGTTGTATATGTTTGTCATTTTAAAATGGAATAAGATTATCACAAAACTATTAACTATCGCTGTACTGGCGGGCATAGCCTTGCTCATCGCCTATCTGATAGATCCTGATATTATTAAGTTTACCGCAGATATGTACTGGATGTTTATTAAGTTTTTCTTGGGTGAGAAAACCGGAGAAGGTTCTGCCGATATGCGTTGGACAGAAATGGCTGATGTGTATTATTATTTAGTAAAACATCCGTCTTATATATTCTTCGGTATCGGAACACCAAAAAAAGAAATCTTACAATTAAATGTTGGTGATGTAATTTTAGGAGACATCGGCATTGTTGGTGGATTATTATCACAAGGCATTGTTGGTTTAATGTTTATTTATTCTGTGTTTTTATATCCCATTTTTATTTGGTTTAAGGTAAAATATTACAGACGAGATTTATTGTTTAATGTTGGAATTTTAGGCACTGGAACCGTCTTTATACAATCTTTGTTTAATGGTGCTATTTTTTATTCCTTCTTAAGTATAATGGCTTCTTTAATTATTTTGGAATATTATAGAGTGAAAGAGAAAGTACACAACGAAAGAGAAAAGGCAAAACGCAGAGCTCTTGAATCGTAAAATTAAAATAGTATTTTTTTGTGTGGTAGCAATTCTTGTTGCACGAGTTTGTCTATCAAAAGCCAATAAGAAGAACGAAAAAGCACTAATTCAGATTCCGAATGAAGTTGTACAAATTTCTGTTACGCCGAATTTACAAGTTATCGGAAAAGCAATAAACACTAATATTTTTGGTGTCAATATTGGATTTGCTTTAGCAAGAGAATTAGATAAAGATTCCGGATTTGTGCAATTGTTGCGCGCAATGCATCCAAACTCTTTGCGTTTTCCGGGTGGCACTGTGGCTAATTATTATCATCCTAATTTGCCTGTTTATGGCTATAAAAGAAGTGAAATTCCACCTGGTTTAGGTGTGCTGTACAATGTACAATCCAAGCGGAAAGAAAATATCTTATATAATTTTATCCGACTTTCTAAAGCCGTAGGTTCGGGTGCTGTTTTTTGTGCCAACTTATTGACCGGAACTACTGAAGAAACGCTTTTTGTATTAGATGAATTGCACAAAAATAATATTCCGGTTTTAGGTGTAGAATTGGGCAACGAGTTTTGTTTATTGCCATATCGAGAAAAAGAATTTAAAAGTGGTGACATTTATATCCAGAAAGTAGAAGCTACAGCAAAAGCAATTCGTGCAAAATATCCCAACTTAAAAATTGCAGTTATAGGTGGTGTTCTTGTTCCGCAAAGCGACCAAAGTAAACGAGCACAATTTATGCGCAATTGGAACGAAGCACTCAGCAAAGTAAATTTTTACGATGCTTACGTTTGGCATTTTTACGCCAATTGTGCGACGTGCGACAATGACACTTATTTTGACAATGTTTTCTTGAAAAGCTTACAAGAAATGGCGCCATTTAAAACAAATTTGCTCAACCAGATAATGAACGATTATGAGGCTTTTTATGGAACAAACAGAAAACTTTGGTTAACAGAATGGAATGTTGGCAACACCACTTATTTGGAAAATACGTTTACGCAAGCAGCTTATGTTTATGAATGTTTCTTGAAGATAATCGACATTAATACGCAACATAATAATTATATAGAACTTAGTAGTCTGCATGCGCAGGCTGAGCTAATTAATCCGTATAAAGGTAAACTAAAACCTGTTTTATCTATTGACGGCGAAAATGCGACTACACAATATTTTGCATTCAAATTTTTGGCGAATACGTTAACCAAAGATGTGCTTGTTGCCGATGAAAACATCAAATGTAATCAAGAAAATGTAAGGAATAATTTTGTTTGTCGTACGTTTTACAATCCAACAAGCAAGCAAGTATTTTTACATTATATCAATCGCTCCGGAAATAAAATTGCGCTTGAGCTTAATGCTAATGTTTATTCTAATTTACATATCAATGCAATTGATGCTGAAGTTCCGTATGCTTCGGCCGGAAAAACTATTTACGAAAAAAATTATCCGAACAAAGTAACTTCGGTACGTTTAAGAGAAGAAAATCTCACTTCTAATAAAATACAACTTGCACCTTTTTCATTTGGATGTATTTCTTATTCGTATTAAAAAACAAACAGAGAACTATACAATCGATTCTTCGTACAATAAAATGCTATTCAGTAGCCTGCTCACTTTTCTTATTTTCCAATTGTGTGGTATTAGTTTCTTGTATTGGATGGTTGTTTTCTTCGTTATGGGTTTGTACGGCTTGTTTGTTTATTTTTTGTTTTTGTGCTTTCTCGATTTCTTTTTTTTAGCTGTGCTATGGTTTGTTCTATGCCGGCAAGTTTTTGACTTTTTTCGTTGTTTTTATCCGTGACAAAACCAAATCTGCTTTTTAATTCTTCAGCTGAAAGTTTGCCTTTTGTATAATGTTGTAGTTTTTCTACTTGAGATGAGAAATTGTTTGAGTCGCGTTGAACAGCAGTTCTTATTCCATTTGCAATTTTAGTTAGCTGACGAATTCGTTCTTCGGTTTTCGCAATAAAGTCTGCTGACTTGTAGTTTTTTAAATCATCAAAGATGTTATTTATTTTAGTATAGATTTTTCGCTTGTCTGCCCAACGCATAGGAATTTCTTTCAACTCTGTTTGAATTTTCTTCAGTTCGTCTGTAATGGCTTTCCATTGGTCGTTATAGATTATTTTTGCTTGAAGTTCTTCTATACGATTCAAATAGCTTTTTATCAATATGCTGTTGGCTTGATCTTCATTTTCGTGGTCGAGGCGTTTGATGGCTTTCAATGCATCGAAAATGGCATTTATTTTTTCTTTTAATGCAGCCGTTTGCTCCCAAGAAATTTCATTTTGTTTATGATAAGATGCAATTTTTTCCCATTGTGTTTTAGCTGCATCCCAAAGTGTTTGGTCGTAAGCCGGCAACACATCTGCTTTTTCTTTTAATAAATGAATTTCATCATCTAATAGTTGATGGATTTTAGAGCTCATTAATTTCTTGCTCCATTTATGTTGAGATTGCAAAATTAAATCCACTCTATCCACAATAATTTCTGTGGGCAAAATGGTGTCGCTTCCGGCATTAGTTTCCCAATGTAAAGTATATTCCGGGAAAACAAAATCGCCGCCTTTTTTCCATTCAATAAAAAGTGCATCTTGTGTTGCTTTGTCTAATTCGTCTTTTGGAAAAGCATAAAAGTGAACTTTTGCTGTGGCTTCATCCAGATAAATGGCAATTAATGCTTTTCTATCTGTGCTAATTTCGCCCCATAAAACTAATCGCGTATTCATATTAAAATTAATCGATGAAGAATGGAAAAATATACGTTATTGTTTCTTTCATTTTTTGGTTAAATAACGTGTGTTTATTCGTGTTTTAGATGAATCTTGTTAAACAAAAAACAGTTTGCATTTACATACAAACTGTTTTACAAAATTAGAATTAATTCTCAATTTTTCAATAAAGAACGTTTAGATTTTATGGTTTGGATAATTTGGTCTTGAAGTGTAATTTGTTGTTGCTTTGCTGCTTGGTCGGCATCATTTTTAATATTTTCTTGTTGAAGCTTTAAGATTAGTGCTTGTGCTTCTTCAATCTCTTTTAGATTTTTTGTTTTTGATTTTTGAAGATTTTTTAAATCTTTTTTCATGGTTTTCAATGCCTTTTCTTCGTCATTTAACTGATTTCCAACGGCAGTTAATGCTTGATTCTGCGCAAACTCTTTCACAACGGCATCCATAGCGGTATATTGCGTACCATAGGCAGCAGAAGAAATAAATGCACCACCTAAATCGGTAAAGAAAGTGGCTTTTGTGCCATTTTCCACCGGCACAAGCGTTACATAAATGTCCACTGTATTGGCACTTGCAGTCGCAATTCTCGCGTTATCAATAAATACATTTGGAGATTTTTTACTGCTCTCCATTTTTGCTTTATACTTCTTAGACAATTTTTTTAGTCCACTTTTTGCAGCATCAATGTTAGAACCATTAAGTATAATCTCGATGCCATTTTGTTCGCCTTTGCTCATATATTGGCGCACTTCGTTGGTAACGAAAGTTTGCTGTGCAAATCCGGAAAACAATAAGCAAAGTGTCAAAAATAAAGTTGCTCCTATTTTATATGTTGGTATTTTCATTGTAAAAGTTAAAATTAAATTAGTTCAATGTTGCACGTTTTGCATTAACTGTTTCGATAATTTGTTGTTGCAAAGAAATTTGTTGTTGCTTAGCTGCTTGGTCTGCATCGTTTTTTATGATTTCTTGCTCGCGTTTTTGGATTAATGCTTTTGCTTCCTCAATATCTTTCAAATATCCATCTTTATCTTTCTTTAAGCCTTTCAAGTCGCCTTCTAAATTTTTCAATATTTTTTCCTCCGCTTTTTGTTGTGCTTCAACCAAGATAATAGCTTGGTCTTTAGCAAATTTTTTCATGATAACATCTAATGCATTGTATTGTGAAGCATAAGCTGCAGAAGACACGAAAGCACCGCCTAAATCAGTATATACAGTTACTTTAGAGCCATTCTCAATTGGAGAAACTACAGCATACATATCAACTGTATTAGCACTAACCGTTGGCATGCTGGCATTATCAATAAAAATTTCCGGACTTTTTTTGTCGCGTGTTACTTTTGCTTTCATTTTTTTTCCCCATTTTGAAATGGCATCTTTGGCATCTTCTTGATTCACACCGTTTAATACGAACTCGATTCCATTTTGTTCGCCTTTGCTCATAAATTGGCGAACTTCATTGGTTACAAACTGTGTTTGTGCTTGAGCAATTGAAAAAGATAATGTTGCTACTGCTACAATAAATGTTTTCTTAATTAATGTATTCATCTTTGATAATTTAATTTATAATTCCTGTAATTTTATTTTTGTTATACTGCAAAATAAATGCCACAAAATATCCTTGCGAACGCACCAGCTCTAACACTTCTTTTGCGCGCTCTAGATCTTCGAAATTGCCTAAACGATAAATATATCGACCATACGCATTTACCTCTTCAATTTTCCCTAAATGCTCGAATTCCGGAAATTTAATATTAGGAATTTCATAGCTATCTAACTGAATTTTATAATACACTTCCGGCAAAGTTTCTACTGTAGGCGTTGTTGTAGGCAAATTAGATTGAGTTACAATTTTTTCTGATGATGAAGTAGGCAAAGTTGTTTCAGCTGTCGGAGCTTTACTTGGTGATATTGTTAGTTCGGCAGGTTCAACTAGTTCTTTTTTTGTTTCTTGTGTCAATGCCATTTGCATTGTATCTATTTTGGATGATGGTTTATCTATAGGAATTGTAGGAACGACTATTTGTTCAGCTTTTGCTTCGTCCAATTCATCATCTTTTGATGACTTGTTAGTTTTTGAACGTTTTTTTACTTTCTGAACTTCTTGAGCATTCGTTAAATTAGCTACTAGAGCTTCTTTGTCTTCTTTTTCCAAAATACTCGCATTAGTTTTGGATGTTGATGACATCTTTTTCGGAACAGATAATGTATCTATTTGTGCTTGGATTTTTGGTGTCGTTGTTTCAACTTTTGTCTGTAATGCTTCTTGCATTTCCGACGCCTTTTCTTCTTCTACTTTTATTTCTTTTTGAATTGGTACAGCAGTTTCAGTCTTAATTTTCGGCTCTTGTGCAACTTCTATAATTGCTACTTTTGCCGCAGCTGTTATTGGTGGTGATGCTACATTCGTCACTTTACTTTCTTCTTGTTGAACTGGAATTGTTTTGTTGGCTAATGCAGGTTTTTTGTTTGGAAATTCTTTAGAGATAATATTAATTAAAGAATCAATTTTTGCTTGTGTGATAGGTTGGTTTATTACTTGTTGTTCTGTTGTATTGTTTATAATATTAGATGTCGGTTTTAATTCTGTCGATAATTTTATTGAAGCCGGCAAATTATCTGCACGATATACTCTATTTTCAGTCAATGTGAGTTGATTTCCTTTCAACAAATAATCTCTAACTTTTACGGTATTGCGTTCTAAACCTAAAGTTGTCAATTCATCTGTTAGTTTGTTATTTGCTGTTTGTAAAACAATCTTATAATTATTATTCAGAAATAGTTTGATTTCAAATCTTCCATCTTCATCTAAATCAAGTTCGCGCATTTTATTTGTTGTGTAATTCATCATGCGCATGGTTGCTTTTGCCGGTTTGTTGTTGTATGCATCAATCACTCTTCCTGTAAATACAATATAATTGTCCATAGATATTGTATTCGTGGCATTATTCTTAATGGCGAATTTATCATCTTGAATTAAAGGAACTTGAAGCACTACAGAATCGCCACTGATTTTATTTAGCGTAGTAGCTGTTGTGGTTATTGATTTATAGTTGTCTTTAGAAATTTTAATGGATAGTTTTTTATTTTTTCCAAGTTGAAAAATTGCTTGTCCGTTATTATCGCTCATTCCTTCTGCCAGCACTTTTCCATTTTCAATTACTTGTACTAATGCATAATTTATTGCTTGATGAGAAGCTGATTCAGTAGTGTTTACAATGAGTTTCAAGTTAAACGGAATAAATCGATAAACATCAAAGCCACCTTTTCCGCCTTCTCTATCAGAAATAAAATATCCGGTTTTTACTTTATCGTCATAAATAATGGCGATATCATCTCCGGCAGAATTGATTGGTGCCGGTTGCATTTCAACACCTTCCCAAACACCATTTTGTTGAATCGCTTTATAAATATCATATCCACCAAAACCACCATCTCTGTCAGATGCAAAATAAAGTGTATTTTCTTTTCCATCTTGAACGATAAACGGATTGATTTCATTAGCATTGGTATTTAATAAATTTCCCAAATTGCTTGGCGATGTCCATTTTCCATTTTCCAATTTAGTTTCCCAAATATCATTTTTGCCATTGCCACCTTGCATATTGGCATAAAAATAAATTATTGTGCCATCTGCATTAAATGAAGGATGTTTAAAATCTACTCCTTCTTTATTATTTGGATAAGGTCTGATGTTTAATAATTTCCCACCTAAGTTTTCCGCAAAATATAATTTCTCATGCCCTTTCTTGGAATTAGAAGGTGTTTCTTTTGCCGAAAACACTACGGAATTTCCATCTTGTGTATAAGACAAATCGGAAATAAAAAGGTTCTTCGTGTTTTTTTGAATTGCTTTTATAGGTTCAGCAAACTTATCGTAATCACGAACAATTTGGTAGATTTCGTTGGTGTTGTTTTCTCCATTCTTATCTTTTATAATATAAATAGGATTATTTCTCAAAACAGCAATTCCAATTTCATCTTTATCAGAATTATATGTGTAGTTATCCAATTTATAATTATCCGCTTGTGCAGATGCATTTAAAACTTTCTCACATTGTTTAACTTCATCCATTGCTTTGTTAATGTCGCCGGTTTGTGCTATATACAACAAATAGCCATCTAATGCTTTTTGGTAGTTTCCGGTTAATTGGTTAGCTCGTGCGTAATTAAACAAATTAACTTTGGATGAATAAATCAGTTGATTTTCTTTGTCGTACCACTTCATTGCGGTGGCATAATCTTTCTTCTTGATGTATAAATCAGCAATTCTGAATGCATCTTGCGGATCTCTGTTTGTGCTATAATATTTTTCTTCATAATGTTGAATAACTTTGTCTATATCTCCTTTAGCTATTAACTTATTAATATAAACAGCATCCCATTTTTTGCCAAAGGAAAATCCCAGCATCAACATACAAGTAATAAAAAAAATCTGCTTCATATTTATAGTTTAGGATTAATGTGCTTCTAACCAATTATTGCCACTGCCCACACCCACTTCGATAGGCACTTGCAAAGGTAGTGCATTTTGCATTTCTTGTATTACCATTTTTTGTATTTCTTCTTTTTCAGGAGTAAATACATCAAACAATAATTCGTCGTGTACTTGCAATATCATCTTTGTTTTTAATTGGCGTTTTGTCAGTTGCTTTTGAATATTTATCATAGCCACTTTTATCATATCGGCAGCTGTGCCTTGTATAGGTGCATTGATGGCATTTCGTTCGGCAAAACCTCTTATCGTCCAATTTCCGGCATTGATATCGCGCAAATATCTTCGGCGTTTTAAAAGTGTTTCTACATAACCGTTTTCGCGAGCAAATTTTATGGTGTTGT
>JAGQYE010000126.1 GCA_020436225.1 Bacteroidota bacterium
AACGGTTTTGTGTATGGCTCGTTGCGGAAAATCAGCTATGATTTTCCGCCGTAACCGAAAGATAGCAAATTGCAATGAATTCCGATTAGGAATTCAGCCGCAATGAGCTATACACATTGTTGGCAAACGTTATTCTAAAAAAATTAAAGGGAATTAATGTTTAATAAACTTAATAGTATCTTGAAAATTATTATTAAATAGGTTTAAAAAATATACTCCGGAATTTAGATCGGTAATGTCGATACTTTTGTTTGCGATTCCAGAACCTACTATTTTTCCATTTAGGTCAAAAATCTTATAATCTAATTCATTTTTATGTTGATAGCTCAAATATAAGATATTATAAGAAGGGTTGGGATATACAGTTATTTCGGTAGATGTAATAAAATTTGTAATGTTTAAAATTGCTGAATAATCAAATGCTTTTGTAAAACCTTTTGGGTTGTTTATTTCAATGCGATTTCCTCCAATGAGGGTTTTTGTGCCATCAGAGGTTATGTCGGCGTGGCCTTGTGCAGTTTCATCGCTAGATTGATTTATTATTTGGTCACCTTTTTGAATCCATTGGTTATTTTCAAAAGAGTAAAAGGCTGCATAAGAAAATTCTTGATTGGCACCGTCTTCGGCAGTTGCAAAAATAAATTCATTGCCATCTTGACTTAATTGCAGTGTCTGACCGAAGCGGCTGAAAAATGTAGTGAAAATGAAATCGTTTTGAAGTATCCAATCATTATTGGAAAAATCGAATATTGCAATAGCCCCATTCCCAGAACCATCCTCATTATCCCAACCACATACGATTCTGTTGCCGTTTCCAGATATGTCAAATCCTTCACTCACCCGATATCCATTATTTGGCTGTATAGTATTACCTGTTTGCTGCCAGGTTCCATTTGAAAAATCAAATACTTTTAGACTCCACAACTCGCTAGGATCAAAATGTTCAATAACTAATCGGTCGCCACTATCAGATAAACCGAATACATTACCAAAGTTTCCTGAAAAATAATCGCCCTTGAGAATCCAGTCTGTGCCTTGCAATTCTAGAACGCCCACGCTTTGATCTCCTAAGTTTGCCGATATTGCTATGGTATTTCCATCTAGAGAAAATTCCATATTTAAAATTCTACCATTACTTGGCAAATTTGGGAAAGTTATTAGCTGTCCAACTTGCTGCCAATTATTGGCCATAAAATCATAAACCTTCAGCCCTTCTCGACCCCCAACAGCTATACGATTTCCGTTAGAAGCCATTTCGACTGTGTGTCCAAATTGTTGGTCTGCCATTTCACCTTCTAATGTTTGACCCAACTGTTGCCACTGCCCATTGTTCAATTCGTAAACTATTGCCACTCCAGCAGTAGCCATATTGTTTACTTCTCTTTTATCTATGCCTACCACAATTCTGTTGCCATCATCGCTTATAGCAACAGTGTCTCCTGTGCCATCGTTGTCAACAGCCGCAAGTATTGTGTTTCCTATCTGAGTCTGAGAGATTGCTATTGTATGATAACTTGAAAAACAAATTATAAATAGTTTAATGAGTATAATTTTAGCCTTCATAGTATTTTAAATTAGATGTCCTCTATTAATAATCGAATAAAATTACATATGTCATCAACTAATCTAAGATAATCTTACATATTGAATTTTGGGTAGTTTAATTTAATGTTTGCCAACGTTGGCAATATGGCATGAAGCGGATTACGAGCGATTCACTATTAAACCGTGACAAAATTGAAACGGGCTACCCCCCTCCAATTAAGCACTTTACCGCTTTTTGCTATATTGCGTGTTGTAAC
>JAGQYE010000018.1 GCA_020436225.1 Bacteroidota bacterium
AAGCACTTGCTATGACGATAGAAAATAAGCAAATCATTTATCCTTACGATAATTGGATTTGTACGGTTCAATTATTGAAGTGTAAGCAAGAACGCTATCAACAACTGCCGCCGAATATTGCATCTGTCCAATTGGCAATAGCAGAAATTAAAGCAGCACTTAACGTAGCAAACACAATAAAACATACATTGTATACTGTAGGAAGTCAGGGATATTATAATGAGAAAATGGCAATTTTGAACCAATTGGGCATTAATTTCTTGACAACTTGGTATCCTAAAAGAGATACTTATTTCTTTGATAACTTACTTTTTTTTGCAGAAAATAATAAAGCCAATTTGTTACGAAGTAAAATTATTACCTATCAAACTAGAGAGATTTTGCCTATTGATGAAAGAAAAACAGCGGACTTTATCACCAATAAACTCAATCACTTTTATGGATTAAGAGAAGATAATGCAAGCAATACGAATTCTATCAACGATTCTATTTTATTTTACAATAATATCTTCGAGAAATTCTCTCAAAATATAGAACAAAAATATCCTAAGATTTATTACCTAAAGTACAATAACAAGCGAATAAATATTCAACGTATTCAGCAAGAAATTAAAGCTAAACAAACCTTTTTAGCTTATTTAAAAGATGATGAAAATTATTATTGCTTAGCTATCGACGCAACTTCTAAAATGTATTTTAAGTGTGGAACAATAGCAACAATAGATTCTTTGATTAATGATGTTCAAAATTCTATCCTTCAAAAAAATTACCACAAAAATACAGCAAAAATTTTAGCAGAAAAGTTGCTTCCAAAAACATTGAATGCTCAATTAATTATTTCGCCTGCAGGTCAGCTATATCAACTTGCTTTTGATGCATTGCAGCAAAACAACCAATTTCTTTTACAACAATATAGTACACAATATGCATTTTCTGCAGGCTTGTATTTTTTAAATAGATTTCCGGTAGAAAATAAATCGTTGTTGGCTATTTTTCCCAATTATCAAAACAGCCATTTTTCATCTTTATCTTTAGATAATGAGAAAAAAATACTATCCAATTTTAAGCAAAAAGATATGCTGACAAACAAAATTTCATTAGCATTGATAAAACAAAAAATGGCTACAGCTGGCATCATTCATATCGGTGCACATCTACAAATTGACACAACCATCCCGCTTCGTTCTGCCATAATTATTCAACCCAATACATCATCTCAACTAACGATTAATGATATTTGGAAATTGCAAACCAACGCCCAATTAGCAACATTGGCAACCTGCAAAAGCAATTTCGGACAGCAACAAACAGGCGAAGGTATTAAGAACTTTGCGTGGGCTTTTCACTATGCCGGCGTGCGCAATATATTATCAACACAATGGAATGCATCTGATAAATCTACTTCCAAAATTATGCAACAATTTTACCAACAATTGAAGTCAGGAAAATCGGAAGCAGAAGCTTTGCAATATGCGAAATTAGCATACTTAAATTCCACAGATAAAATTGGAGCACAACCTTTTTATTGGTCAAATTTTTATATTTATGGTGATGATAGTACAGTTGATATTACACCATATTTTTTGGTTACTTTTTGGTGGATTCCAATCCTTGTTTTCTTATTTGGATATTGGGCTATTTCTTACATAAGAAGAAATTATATGACCAAACAATACAAAAATTGGTGACTTTAAAAGCTTGCTTAAAAAGAATTACTGAAATAAAAATAATCTTGCTCCACTTTTTGTTAATTTTGAGTAATGTTATTGCCATTAGAATATCATTTTCCGGTAGCATCTGTTTCAGCTGAACATTTAGATAATTTACTTTATTCAGGATATTTCAGAACCGGAAATTATTTAATGCGCACACGTTTGCTGTATTTTAATGAGGAAATTTTAAATACCTTACATATTCGGTTCCAATTACAAAATCATCAATTTTCCAAACGATTACGAAAACTTCTCAAACGAAATAATGAGCATTTTACTTTTACTATCCAACCTTGTGCCATCACTTTAGAAAAAGAAAATTTATACAAAGCTCACCGAAAACGATTTAAAGGCAATGCTTCTTTAAGTCTTACCAGTTATATGTCTGACAATTATGAATTAGATGTTTTTAATACCATGGAAATAAATGTCTATGACAAAAACAAATTAGTGGCATTTAGTTTTTTTGATATTGGAAGCAAAAGTATTGCCAGTATTATCGGCATTTTTGATCAAGATTATACTGCCTATAGCTTGGGAATTTATACCATGTTATTAGAAATTGAATATGCCAAATCCAAGCATTTTCAATATTATTATCCCGGCTATGTAGCTTATGAACCGTCGCAGTTTAATTATAAATTGCGCTTGTCTGATAATTTTGAATTCTTAGATTGGTACTCCAAAAAATGGCTGCCTTTTGATAATAGATATAAGAAAAAAAGAGTCAACGATTTTTTTTCTGAGAAATTAGCTACTGCAAAAAAATGGTTGGATAAAAACAATATTCCCAATCAAGAAATGATTTATCCATTTTTCTTTATGGGCAGTATGTATCCTAGTACAGATTGTGTAAAAGGCATCCGACATTTATTAATCCAAAATCATCAGTTTAAAAATGTTTATTTTCTGGTGGAATTTCATCCCGAAAAGATGCAGTTGGTTTTGTGCGGAGTCGTTACATATAAATATTCCTTCTTTCCAGATATAGAAAATAAAGAAGATTATACCAACAATAAATGGAATAAACCACTATTGTATCTGAATCCAACAGTCACCATTAACAACGAAGAAGAATTAAAATCAGGTTATGATTTCTTACAGGCTATCGTTCAAAAATATTTACAAACCTTAGAAAATCCCGACGAACCGGCAGAATTTATATTTTAGCGTTTGAAATTTCCAACGAGCGACAGCATTTATAATATAAAATTCTTAATGCAGATACCAATATAAGTGTATTTATTTTAGTATCTTCACTATATGGATTTGCTGGAAATTATTCCAACGGCACAGCGCGTTTTAAAACATTATGACATTACTTTCTTAACTCCGAAAGAATGGGCTACACTTATACAATATGGCACCATAAAATCTTTTAAGAAAGGAGAAAACTTTATCACGGCAAATCAATTGAATACTAAAATTGCTTTTATTTTAAAAGGCGGGTTTCGTTTTTTTTATGAAAAAAATGACAATGAAATTACTTGCCTTTTAGCTTTTGAAAATGGATTAATTGGCAGTTTCGAATCTAACATTTTACGCCAGCCTTGTACGCAAACTATACAAGCCATAGAAGACAGCGATTTATTTATTATTGATTACAAAGATTTAGAATCATTGTATGATAAAAGTCCGAAATTTGAACGCGTTGGCAGGTTGATTTTAGAATATTATCTTGCTTATTTGCAACAGCGCATTACTTCTTATTTGTTAGATACTCCGGAAGAACGCTATGTTCGTTTAGTTAATGAAACGCCGGATATTTTACATCGAGTGCCGTTACAATATATTGCTTCTTATATTGGCGTTACGCCGGTTTCATTAAGTAGAATCCGCAAACGCATTTTCAAAAAATAATTTAATTAGCTAATTTGATAATGAATTTTTTTTAGGTTGAATTAAACTAGGAAATCACACATTAGCACATTCGCTAATCATCAAATCACTTGCCATCGACGGGTCTTGTGACCCGTTCGACAACCTAGTGAGATATATACGGAATGGTGGTTGACAGGTGACGTTTGCTTCACTATGTAATGCAAACTAAACACCTGTCAAAGGCAAAGAATTAAGAAATCATACATTAACACATTCGCTAATCATCAAATCAATTAAACTTCACTGCCATCGACGGGTCTTGTGACCCGTTCGACAACCTAGTGAGATATATACGGAATGGTGGTTGACAGGTGACGTTTGCTTCACTATGTTACGCAAACTAAACACCTGTCAAAGGCAAGTTTTTTTACAGATGCT
>JAGQYE010000127.1 GCA_020436225.1 Bacteroidota bacterium
TCAAAAAATTGCGAGCATGCTTTATGCATTTCTTCAGCCGAGAAAACGCGCGTAACATCAATTCCATTTTGAACGGCCAACTTAGATGGTCCAAGCACCAAATGCACTTCTGCTCCTAATTGATGTGACATTTCAGCAAGTGCAATGCCCATTTTTCCAGACGAATGATTGCCTACAAAACGCACCGGATCGATAGCTTCATACGTTGGTCCTGCAGTAATTAAAAGTTTTTTTCCTTTCAGTTTACTTTTTGATTCTACAATTTTATTCTCCGAAATAAGAAAATCAACAATTGCTTCAGGTTCAGCCATTCTTCCTTCACCAATTAATCCGCTGGCTAATTCGCCGGCATTTACGTCAATTATTTTGTTGCCAAATGCCTGGATTTTTTGGATATTTTGTTTGGTAGATGGATGTTTCCACATATCTTCATCCATCGCCGGTGCCAAATAAATCGGGCAACGTGCCGATAAATAAACCGCCATTAATAAGTTGTCGCAGATGCCGTTTGCCATTTTGGAAATCGTGTTAGCACTTGCCGGCGCAATCAGCATCATATCTGCCCAAAGTGCCAATTCTACATGGTTATTCCAATTGGTTTTGGTGCTGTTGATATAATCAATATTGCACTCATTTTTGGATAAAGTTGCCAGCGTTAAAGGAGTAATAAATTCGGCTCCGGCTTTCGTCAAAATTACTTTTACTTGCGCACCTTGTTTTACCAAAAGACGAACTAAAAAAGCTGCCTTGTAGGCAGCTATACTTCCACAAACTGCTACTATAATTTTCTTGTTTTTCAGCATAGTTTGTTTTATTTATTTCAAGAGATGCAATCTATTGCAACAGATATTATTCTGTTTTGTCTCTGAAGTAGGTTTCGTTGTTCAAAAACTCTTGCAACGCAGTAATTGAAGTTTTTGGTAATTTTTCGTAGTAACGAGAAATTTCAATTTGCTCTCTGTTTTCAAACACTTCTTCTAAGTTGTCTGTTGTAGAAGAAAACTCTTCCAATTTGCGATGCAATTCCTCTTTCAATTTTGCATTCATTTGGTTGGAACGAGCAGAGATAACGTTGATAGATTTATACAAGTTTCCTGTTTTAGAAGCCAACTCATCCAAGTTTCTAGTTTCGATTAATGCAGAAACCGTTTTTCCTTCCTCTTTCTTTAAGTTTGACATATTACTTGATTTTATTTTTGATTTTATTGATTGATTTTTGCATCTCTTCTAATTCAGCAAGGTATTCACTTTTCGGATACTTTTGCTTAAAATTTTCATACGCTTTTATTTCATCATCTATGCGTTCAGCTTGTTTTGTTTTGTAGCTGTCATCGGCATATTTCTTTAACGATTTAACGATTAAGAAATTTGCTTCTTCCGGTTTGTCGTATTCAGGATAATCTTTCAGAAAAGTCTCTAATGCAACTGCCGCAGCATGATATTGACCAATTTTATAGTAAAGATAAGCACTTTCGTATGCCTTTTTACACAATTTGGCTCTCAATTCATCAATTTTTTCATTGGCTTGCTCCATTAATTTGCTATTCGGATAACGTCGAACAAATTCGCCAAATGCTTCTATGGCCCTTTCGGTGCTGGTTTGCTCCAACGAAAATCTCGGCGATTGCTTGAGGTAACACATGGCTTCATCAAAAGCAGCTTGCTCTGCATTTTCGTTTGCAGGATAGGTGGTATAGAAACTTCTCAAATAAAAAGCAGCCAACTCGTAGCTTTTATTTAAGTAATGGCAACTGGCATATTTGTAATATATATCATCTACACTTTTTTGACCTTTTAACACGGTTAACAGTTGCTCATATAATGGAATAGCTTTGTCGTATTTTTTCTTGGCAAACAATTCATCTGCCAAAGTCAGCTTACTGGCAATATCATTACTCTTAAAAACTTTGTCGTAATTGCGACTGCAAGAAGCAAGAATAACGATGAATAATGTAAAAAATAGCGACTTCCTAAAAATCATAAGTCCGCAAAGATACAATATAATTAGCGAATTAGATAATTTGGAAATTCGATAAACAGAGAATTGATGTTAATTTAGTTTAAATAAATCAACAAACATGCAAAACTCTGTTGTGCATATCATTTTTTACAAAATCGCATAGCTTTCTTATTTTTACACTATGCAGCAATATCAACAATTTTTACAGCATATTTTAGATAATGGCACGCAAAAAGAAGACCGAACCGGCACAGGAACCATCAGTGTTTTCGGCTATCAAATGCGCTTCGATTTAAACGCAGGTTTCCCGTTAGTAACTACCAAAAAATTGCATTTAAAATCTATTATCCACGAGTTGCTTTGGTTTATTGCCGGCGATACCAATATTCAATATTTATGTAAAAACAGCTGTAACATCTGGAATGATTGGCCTTTTACGAAATACCAAAAAAGCGAAGCTTATCAAGGCGAAACCATGAAAGAATTTGCTGCAAAAATTGCCAATGATGATAATTTCGCAAAACTACACGGCGAATTAGGTCCGGTTTACGGTCATCAATGGCGGCATTGGCCCAATGGAAATGGTGGAGAAATTGACCAACTTGCCAGCTTAATACATCAACTAAAAACTAATCCGGATTCGCGCCGACATATTATTTCTGCTTGGAATGTTGCCGACATCGAGCAAATGACCTTGCCACCTTGTCATTCGCTGTTTCAGTTTTATGTCATCAACGGAAAATTGAGTTGCCAACTCTACCAACGCAGTGCCGATGCTTTTTTAGGTGTGCCGTTTAATATTGCCTCTTATGCTTTGTTTACAATGATGATTGCTCAAGTTTGCCAATTAGAATTAGGCGATTTCGTGCATACTTTCGGCGATGCACATATTTATTCTAACCATATCGAACAAGTACAATTACAGCTTTCTCGCACACCTTTTCCATTACCAAAAATGAACATAAATCCAAGCATAAATTCGATTTTTGATTTTACAATTGATGATTTTTCTTTAGAAAATTATCAAGCTCATCCGCATATAAAAGGTGAAGTTGCTGTGTGAGTTTAGTCGATGGTTTTTAGTCCATAGTCGATGGATGATAGTCTTTAAATAAAAATGAAAAATGAAAATTTCTATTGTAGTTGCCGTAGCTGAAAATGGTGTAATTGGAAAAGATAATCAATTACTTTGGAAATTATCTTCCGATTTAAAACGCTTTAAAACCATTACTTCCGGACATTTTATATTAATGGGCCGAAAAACCTTTGAATCTATCGGCAAGCCTTTACCGAACAGAACATCCTTAATTATTTCCAAAAATTATACTTGCAATTTTGAACAATGTTTTGTTTTTAAAACTATACAAGATGCCATTGTTTATGCAGCGCAACAAAACCAAAATGAATTATATGTTGTTGGCGGAGGCGAAATTTACAAACAAATACTGCCTTTAACTCATACTATTCATCTTACTTTAGTGCACACAACAATCGACGGCGATACTTTTTTTGAATACGATGATTCAAATTGGACAGTTACACATACTGAATTTATATCGAAAGATGAAAAAAACGAGTTTGATTCTACCTACATCATTTTAGAACGCGCTCCAACAAAATCGGCACCTTATGCTATTATGTAATGCCGATTAAAACAAAAGTATCCTAGCACAATTGCTTGGATTCTTCTATAAAAAATAAACATAAATACTCTACTTTATTTGTATTTTTGCGATGCAGGTCGATCTATCGTGTTTCGCCAATGGCGAGATAAGGAAAGTCCGAACAGCAAAGAGCAGTTTGACAGCTAACGGCTGTCTCGATTTTTTTCGGGAGAAAGTGCCACAGAAAATAGTTCCGATTTTTTCGGAAGTGAAAATATAAGTTTGCAGTAATGTATTCTTTCAGGCAAACCTCAAACGCTGAAACATCATGTAAACCAACGCTCATATACGGTGGCTCGCCTAATGTTGGAGGGTAGATGGATAGATTTCGGTAGCGATGTCGAAACCAGATAAATGATAGGTTAGAAACAGAATTCGGCTTACGAGCCTGCATTTTTTTGAGATTGGAGTAGTGAAATTAGAGTAATGAGATTTTTGCTCGTCAAACAAACTACTTTTTAAATATTTTTTTTAAATATGGTATAAATTTTGTACTTACATCTTTATACTAGCTACTTAATTCTTAATACTAAAAAATTATGCCGAAGATTTTAATTGTTGACGACGAAAAAGCCATCAGAAGAACACTAAAAGAAATTTTAGAATACGAAAAATATACGATTGATGAAGCAGAAGATGGCGAAGCTGGTTTGCAAAAAATAGAAAAAAATGAATACGATGTCGTTATTCTCGATGTGAA
>JAGQYE010000128.1 GCA_020436225.1 Bacteroidota bacterium
ATCTATTTCACAAGTATCAAAAATTCTTCCTCTGCAAAACGGATAGCCATATTTGTCGATAAAACCACCGGCAGCGCCGGCATATTCAAATTTATTTTTCTCGTGATAAGATAAAATTTTTGGTTGACTTGCCGCAATAGATTCATCTTTTTTCATTTCATCAATAACGGCATTAATCCAATTTGATGTTACTTCTACATCAGAATTTAACAGCACATAATAATCGCTTTCAATTTTTTTCAGTGCATCGTTGTAACCGCCTGCATAGCCTGTATTTATTGGGTTTTGAACGATATTTATGATTGGAAATGTTTGTTTTAAATAAGCAACAGAATCATCTGTAGAAGCATTGTCGGCAACATAAATGCTGACGTTTGGCGCATCAGAATGTTGGATTACATTAGGTAAGAATTGCTCTAACCAATGTTTTCCATTGTAGTTTAAAATAACAACTGCTACGCTTGGATTTTCTATCATTACAACAAAGATAAAATTTAGTTTAGTTATCTATGTTTTCTCGTTCCTAAAAATGATTAATACTGCATTATATTCCGGCAAGTTTCCATTTCTTCCAACTCCAATTCCAATATTCGGGTTTGTATAAAACGTCTTTTTCAATTAGTTGCGCCAACTTATCAGTAATGTTAGCTGTCTTTGCGCTTTCTGCATTTTCAGTAATTGTATCTAATTTAATTTCGTAATACATTCTATTTAATTTCTGAACAGATGCATATAGAATTATAGCATTTTGTTGTTGTGCTATTTCAATATATTTAGTTGAGAAATCGGTTTTTATATTCATCAATTTAGTAGAATAAATTGCATCATTAGTGCTTGGATTTTCATCAGCAAGTATGGCAATCATTTTATTTTTTTTATTGTTTGATGGTTTATCAAAAATGGTATTTGCATCTTCAACAAGTTGAGCATTAAATCGTGAGAAAAGTTGCTTTAGAAATTGGAAATAAGTTTTGTTTTTTGTGTGTTCATCTACACAATAATATTCGAAAGTAGCATCTAAACCGAAGAGCATTTGTGCCCATTTCCAATTGCCATAATGTGCCATTAAAATAAAAATAGGTTGATTTTTTTGCTCTAATTGTTTTAGCAAAGCATAGCTTTCGTGATGCAGTTGTATGTGTTCTTTTAAATCGTTTTTTGAGATGGAAATTGTTTTAATCCATTCGAAAATTAAATCTGTCCAATGCCTGTAAAAATTAGTTCTGATAAACCATAATTCTTCACTTCGTTTATCAGGAAGTGCGTTCATTAAGTTGATGGTAATTATCGTTTTTCGGAAAGCATAAATTCGGTTAATGAAAAAGTAAAATATATCGGATAATGTTCGCATTAACGAAAATGGAACCAACGAAATTATCTTGGTAAATAAAATTCCGAGTTGAGTGAATAGCCATTGCATTTTACAAAATTATAGATTATCTCCATATCTATTGTTGCTTGTAAGTTATGTTTATTTTTTGAATGGATGACAAATGCATATACAATTTTACAAGTTGTATCTTTACAAGATGAAAAGCATTTTGATTGAGCCGCAATATGCAGGAACTTGCAGTTATTGGAAATTAATGTTGGATGCCGAATTTGTTGTGTTTGATATTCACGAACATTACGTAAAACGTAGTTTTAGAAATCGAGCTTGTATCTTAGGTGCGAATGGTTTGTTGCAGTTGAGTATTCCTTTAGAAAGTGGCAAAAGTCAGCATTCGGCATTTAAAGATGTGCGCATTTCTTATAAAGAAGATTGGCAAAAACACCATTGGCAAAGTTTACTTTCTGCTTATAGTCGCTCGCCTTATTTTGAATATTACGAACATCATTTCTTGCCTTTGTATGAGAAAAAGCCATCTTTTTTGTTGGATTGGAATTTAGATTTGTTTCGATTATTACAGAATTTATTAAAACAAGAAATCAAGTTTGAGTTGAGTGCGATTTATAAAAAGAAAGAAAATTGTAAAGAAACAGATTGTCGAAATCTTATCTTGCCCAGAAATAAAAATTACGAAAGTTTTCCAGCTTACACGCAAGTGTTTTCGGATAGAATGCCGTTTGTAGAAGATTTATCAATCTTGGATTTGTTGTTTAATACTGGAAATAGGAGCGTGGATTTTCTCAAACAAATTCGACTAAATACTCACTTCTAAATCAACTTTCCAGAGATTTTGTTTTTCCACTTCGTCAAATTCTTGTTTCATAGTAACATTCATATTTAAGTTGATAAGATTAACATCCGAAGTTTCTTTAGTTTTGAGATGAAATGTTCTATTGCTTTCAGAAAATTGTTCTGTTTTAGTAAGGTTTACATTCTTGATTTGCATATTTCGCAATTGTAACATCAAGTAATTATACATGCCTTGCGCCTTTGATTTATCCGAACATTTAATAAAACTACAGTGCCATTTTACTTTGTTGTTCGTTGTATTTTTTATATAAAGCGATTCATAAGCACCTTTAACATTGTAATCACAATATTCTTTGCTATTTGAATATGGAATTTTTATTGACGCAATAGAATTTTTTCCGTTTAATTTTAATTGGTCGATTGCGTGTTCAATTCCATCGTTTAAGTTATAATAAGTATAGTCGGGAATTGACCACCAAGTCGGGTTCATATCTAACGTAACGCGAATTCTATTGATTTCATAATTCTTCTCGATTGCATTATAACGTAGAATTTTTAAGCTCATTGGAGTGCCAACTTCCCCTTGAACTAATTTCAACACTTCGCTATAGCTCATTTTATGAATGGGAATTTTATCGATTTCCAAAATCAAATCACCGGGGCGAATGGAATTGGCATTATAATAATGATTAATTTCTAAAGATTTTATCCGGAACCGTTGAGCAATAGAATCAAAAATAGCTTGTCCACCTATGCCGCCAACTTTGCTGTTGGGAATAGTTGCAGAAGTAAAAAGTAGAAATGAACCAATTAAAAGTAAATAAACGTGTCTCATGAATCTTTCGAATGCAAATTTACGTCCAAATACTTAAAAATGCGGAATCTCAAAAGTTAAAAGATTTATTTCTAAGCTGAAGAGCTTAAAATTTCACATTTTTATAACTTTTTAAACAAGCCTCCAAACTTCATCATTTGCATTAAATCGGAAACTTTAATTTTTCCACTCATAAATGCTTCTTGCGGATTTTGTTTTCCGGTTTCTACATCAATGTATGTTTGCGCATCAGTTGAAATGGTTAAGTCGATTGATGCCGGTTTTTGTTCGATAGATTGTACGGATACTTCTTGATTTTTTATCTCAATTAAATAATTCAAATCGTTTTCTAATTCCAGCAAAACATTCATCTCAATGCTATTGGCTTTTTCTTTTTTTAACCGAGTTGGTAAACTATTGATGATATCATTAATTGAAATATTTTTGTTCTCTTGTTTCGATTCTTGTTTCTGGTAGGCAATATCGTCAATTACCATTTTAGCAATAATTTCTCGCATAATTTCAGATGAGCCGCCGCCAATCGTTCCAATTCTTGAATCTCTAAAAGCTCGCGCTGCTTTGTATTCTTCCATATAGCCATAACCGCCTAAGAATTGCAACACTTGATACGCACATTTGTCGGCTAACTCCGAAGATAAAAGTTTTGCCATCGAACTTTCTTTAACAGCATATTTTCCATCGGCGTGCATTCTGCATGTATGTAATACGAAGTATTTAGTGGCTTCAATTTCGGAAGCCATTTGTGCTACGCGATGTCGCAATACTTGGAATTTGTTGATGGTTCTGCCAAATGCTGTGCGTTGGCTCATATATTCTAAACCGTATTTCAACATTTCTTCGCAAGCGGCATAGCCCATGATAGATCCACCTAAACGTTCAGTTTGTAATCCGCCCATGAGATAATAAAAACCTTTACCTTCTTCGCCCAATAAATTTTTGGTAGGTACTTTCACATTGTCGAAATGCAATTCGGCTGTATCGGATGCATGCCAACCTAATTTTTTTAATTTATTTTTGGTGATGCCTTCACTATTCAAATCGACTACGATTAAACTCACTCCGGCAGCGCCAGCTTCAGGATTGGTTTTGCAAACTAAAATAACAAAGTGCCCATAAACACCATTAGTGATAAAAGTTTTAGTGCCGTTGATGATGTAATAATCGCCTTCTTTTTTAGCTCGTAGTTGTATGTTGGCAGCATCACTTCCGGCACCGGGTTCGGTGATGCCGATGCAACCGATTTTATCACCGGCAATGGCCGGTTTCAAAAATTCTTGTTTTAGATATTCACTTCCGTGATGAAAAATATAAGGCGTACTCATAAATACTTGCACGGCTGCGGTGATGGCGAAACCGCCGGAATGTACTTTGGAAATTTCTTCGCACATCACGACATTATAAAAGAAATCGAGATTGCTGCCGCCGTACGCTTCGGGATAGCAGAGGCCGAAGTAGCCCATTTCACCGAACTTCTTCCAAAACTCGCGTGGAATTTTTCCATCTTGTTCCCATTTGTCGATGTGCGGAATGGCTTCGGTTTGCAAGAACTGACGAATCGTTTGTCTAAATGCTTCATGATCTTCGTTGAAGTAGTAAGAAAGTGCTGTTGACATATAATGAAATAATTTAGTAATTAAGTAATGAAATAATTATTGTTTTGCTTGATTTAATTTTGTTTTTAATTTAAACCACAAAGTGCGCAAAGATTTTACACAAAGTTCACTAAGTTAGATTTCCATTTATAATTCGTTTTATACTGCTTTTTATAAGAACTGTATTAAAGTTTATTAATAAGCCTAATTTGTAATTTCCTAATTTTAAATAGGTGAGTGTTTGTGCTAAATGTATATCATTTAAAGCATCAACACTTTTAACTTCTATAACTAATTTATTTTCAACTAACAAATCAATTCGATAACCACATTCTAATTTTACATCTTCAAATAATAGAGGCATTGGTTTTTCTTTTACAACATTTAAACCTTCTTTTTTAATTTTATAAAAAAGACATTCCTGATATGCACTTTCTAATAAACCGGGACCAAGTGCATTATGAACATCTATTGCTAATCCAATTACTTTGTATGCTAATTCATTCTCAGTCATCTTTGTGTCCTTTGTGTAATAACTTTGTGTGCTTTGTGGTTAAAAAATTACTTTAGCTTTTTAAATAAGCTTCCGAATTGCATCATTTTTCCTAAATCGGAAACTTGAATTTTGCCGGACATAAATGCAGCTTGCGGATTTTGTTTTCCGGTTTCTACATCTATGTATGTTTGCGTATCGGTTGAGATGGTTAAGTCGATAGACGATGCTTTTTGGTCGATAGTTTTTGTTGTTAATGCTTGATTTTTTATTTCTACTAAATAGTTTAAATCATTTTCAAATTCAAACAAAATTTTCATCTCAACACCAGCCGCTTTTTCTTTTTTTAATCTGGATGGCAAAGAAGAAAATAATTCATCAATAGAAATTTCTTTCATCTCATTTCTATTATCTTTTTTCTCATAATCTATTTCGTCAATAACCATCTTTGCAATAATTTCACACATAATTTCGGAAGTTCCACCGCCAATAGTTCCTAAGCGTGAATCGCGGAAAAAACGAGCGGCTTTGTATTCTTCCATATAACCGTAACCGCCAAACATTTGCAAACATTGATATGCTAATTTGTCTGATAATTCTGTTGCCAATAATTTTGACATCGATGCTTCTTTTACACAATATTTTTTTTCGTTGTGCATTTGGCAAACCATATACGTATAGGTTTTTATGCTTTCTAACTCAGAAACCAATTGTGCTATTCGATGGCGTAATACTTGAAATTTGTTGATGCTTCTGCCAAAGGCTTTGCGTTCGCTCATGTATTGCAATGTGTATGCTATCATCAACTCGGAAGCAGCAATAGCACCAAGTGCTAAAGTCAATCGCTCTAATTCAAAACGCTGCATGATATAATAGAAACCTTTGTTTTCTTCGCCTAATAAATTTTCTACAGGTACTTCAACATTATCAAAAGCAATTTCTGCTGTATCGCTGGCTTTCCAACCTAATTTCTTTAAGTTAGTTCGTGTGATACCTTTCGCATTTCCATCTACCAAAATCATAGAAATACCACTTGAGCCGGTTGATGATGTTTTACATGCGACAATCATATAATCAGCTAAATAACCATTCGTGATAAAGCATTTACTTCCGTTGATGATGTATTTATCGCCTTTTTTTTCTGCTGTTGTTTTGATGCCTGCAACATCACTGCCTGCATGTGGTTCCGTAATGGCTAAACATCCAACCAATTCGCCTGCAATGGCTTTGGTTAAATATTTTTCTTTTAATGCTTCGGATGCTTCGTGTTTTAAATGCGACATTGATAAATATGGATGCGCAGAAATGCTCGCAGCAAATCCACCGCTCCAACATTTTCCTACTTCTTCAATAAAAATAACATCGTACCAAAAATCAAGATTTGAGCCGCCGTATTTTTCTTCTTGTGTAATTCCGTAAAATCCCATTTCACCGAATCGCTTAAAAATAGAACGTGGTAAAAATCCGTCTTCTTCCCATTGTTCAACATTGGGCATCACTTCTTTATCCAAAAAATCACGTAATGTTTTTCGGAATAACTGATGTTCTTCTGTTAGGTAATATGATTCTAATACTGTCATTTTATGTTTTAACCGCAAAGACCACAAAGACTTTCGCAAAGTTTATTGAGGTTTTAAAATTTAAGTCAATATATTTACAATCCATTTACAACTCTTTTTATTCCGTGTTTTAAAAGCAATACATTAAAGTTGATAAGTAAGCCAAGTTTATATTTTCCAAGTTTTAAGTATGTAAGTGTTTGTGCCAAATGTATATCGTTTAATTCTTCTACACTTTTAATCTCATTCACTACTTTATCTTCAACTAATAAATCTATCCGATAACCACAATCTAATTTTACATCTTCATAGATTAATGGCATTACTTTTTCTTTTTCAACTTTTAATCCTTCTTTACTTAGTTTATATTACAAGCATTCTTGATATGCATTTTCTAATAAACCCGGACCTAAGGCATTGTGCACATCTATTGCAATACCAATAATTAAATGTGATAAATCATTTTCTTTCATGAAATACTTTGTGTTCTTTGCGAAAAACTTAGCGCACTTTGCGGTTAGTTAATATTTTTCAAATTCAACATTTCTCTGGTTTCGGAGATAGTTGCAATTTCTCTGTCTAACATACGCGCCAATTTTACGCCAGCTTCTACACAATCTCCATTTGATTTCGCCATTTCTCCATTCGGCAAGTAAAAATTATCTTCCAAGCCAACACGGAAATTTCCACCCATTGTACACGCAATAGCAGCGAGTTGCCATTGTTTACGGCTAATTCCAATCACTTGCCAAAATGCACCTTGCGGTACTTGTTTTATTTGATGTATTAGATTTTCTGTACTTGCCGGAATGCCGCCCAAAACGCCCATCACTAAACTATAACAAGCATTATCCGGAATTAATCCCATTTCTCGCAGTGGTTCTACATTGTAAATATGTCCGGTGTCAAAACATTCCATTTCCGGACAAATATTATTTTCGTTCATCGTTTTTACCACTTTTATCATCGTATCAAATGAATTCTCAAATACGGCATTCCAATAAAATTGTTTTTGTTTTTTGGAGAAGATGGCATAGTTCATGCTGCCCATGTTGAAGGCTGCCATATCCGGTTTGGTAGCGGGCAAATGCTTGATTCTTTCTTCAACAGAAAGTCCGATGGCTCCGGTTGAAAAATTGATAATTACATCCGATGAATGTTTGCGTACTTCGGCTTTTATTTCTTCAAACACTTCGGTTCGCCAGCTTGGAATGCCATTGTCTTCGCGTGCGTGAATATGTACAATGCTCGCACCTGCATCTACGGCACGTTTGGCTTCTTCGCCCAATTCTTTTGGTGTGTATGGTATAGCAGGACAATGAGAACGGTTGGTGGCTGCTCCTGTAAGTGCACAACTAAGTATTAATTTTTTGTTTGACATGTTAATTATTTTTTTATACTATTTTTTAATGAATTATTCTCCTTTCCAATTCGGTTTACGTTTTTCTTTAAATGCGGCTAAACCTTCTGCCGCATCTTTGCTTTGCAAACATTGCATCAACATAGCGTGTAAGAATGGATGTTTTTCATCGGCTGATTTTGTTTTCATTTCGTGAAATGCTTTTAGTCCTAATCGTATGGCAGTTGGTGATTGCTCTTTGATGTCGCATACTAATTGTTGTACGGTTGCTTCCAAATTTTCTTCACTCACTACTTCCGATACTAATCCGATTTCTTTGGCTTCTTGTGCTGATAATGTTTTTGCTCGTAAACATAAATCCAAGAGTTGGCGTGCCGACATTAATGGCTCTAATGTTGCCATTACTTGAAATGGAAATATGCCGCGTTTTACTTCTGGTAAACCAAATTTTGCCGACTCTACAGCAACGACATGTGTGCAACCGCCAATCATTAAAAAGCCACCGGCATATACATCGGCGTGTACTTGTGCTATGCATGGTTTATGCAATCCGTTGAATTCATCGCCGAGTTTCACCATATCTTTTGGCATTGGAATCGTAGATGGTTTTTCTGTAGTGTCATCACCTGCAAAAGCTTTTAAATCGGCACCTGCACAAAAGGTTGGTCCGTTGGCTTTAAGCACTACAGCCCAAATGGCATTGTTGTAATGCGCGTAGGCGAGTGCATAGGCGAGTTCATTGGCAAGCGGTGCATGAAATGCATTTCGTTTCTCCGGACGATTGAGCGTAATAGTTAATACGTTTTCACTTTCTTCGACTATTAGATACGCGAAAGATTGTTTGGAGA
>JAGQYE010000019.1 GCA_020436225.1 Bacteroidota bacterium
TATACAGTTATATGTAATTTCGTTGGGCTTTTATTTCATTATTTGTGACAAAGGTTTTTGATGTTGGGTTTGTGAACAATGTTTAGGTATATGGTATTTTATTGGGTTATCACGTTCATTTAGGTATGATCGAATACGTATAAGTTGGGCTTATAGCCATATTCGCAATAGTAATTACCATATATCTGCAACAAAGTTGTTGTATTTTAAGTTTAATGGGGTAAATATAATAAAATAATTTGTGACTTTGTATTAAAGTGATTATATTGCATATAGTTATTACAATTTACTTATTTATAATTAATTAGGTTTTTTTATTAGATAAAAAATGTGACAATATGGAAGCGCTTCAACAATTAGTAAAAATTGTTAATAGAAAACGATTGTCAAAAATTGATGTATTTGATAAGACATTTCTAAACAATACAAATTCAAATATTTACCAACTTTTATATGAAGGCTTGGAAAATGGAAAAATAACAGATGATGCTTCTGCTGCTGCTTATGTTTATGGTTCTGAAGAAAAGGATGCTAAATTTAGAAAATTAAAGCAGCGATTTAAAAATAAACTTCAAAAAACTGTTTTATTATTAGATGCTGATGATGTGTTTCAGAGTGAAAAAAGTAGAGTTTATTATGAATGTGTTTTAACTAACCATATTATTGAGATTATTATTCAATTAAATGGCACTACAAAATTAGTTTATGAGCTAGTAAAAGAAAATTATTCAAAAGCAAAGCAATATAATTTTTATAGCATACTTAAGAATTATTCCTATTATCTACTGAGTTATTACGCAATTAATGGAGAAAAAAAATTATTCGACAAGGAGCAACAGTTATTCTTGTTATATGTTGATTTGGCTCAGAAAGAACAGTTATCAAAATTTTTATATTTCAAGACATTCATCCTTTTTGAAGAGTTTACACCCATAACAGACGAATTATTAAAAAATGTTTTTAATAATCTAAATGAATTATTCGAAATTAAAGAAGAACTAAAAAATTTTGAAATTGATTTTTATTATTATTTTCTGGCTTTAGATTACTACCAAAAAAGCAATCAATTAGACAAACTAATAAATATTTGCAATGAAGCAGATGAACTAATGAGTACAAATTCTGCAGCAATCACTAATACAAGAAGAACTATAATATTCCTTTTTAGATTATATACTTATTTGACTAAAAGACAGTATAATGAAGGAATTGAATTTATACATGCTGAAAATCAAATTCAAGTTCCAAAAGATAATATTAATTGGTTTTTAATTAAAGAAATCGAATTTAAACTTTTCTTACAAAGTGACCGATTACAAGAAGCATATTCAGTTTATGAAGAAGTACAAAAAAATAAAAACTTTGAACGTCAAACTCAGAAAACAAAAGAACGTTGGTTAATATATCATGCTTACTGTGTTTTTATGGATAACTATATAAACCAAGGCGATTATAAGTATAGTTTAGGTAGATTACTTAATGAAGTACAAGTGAATGTTAAAGATAAATCCGGATTTAATTACGCTTTACGAATTATTGAAATTTTGTTTAATGCTGCTCGAAATGATTTTAACTTGATTTTTTCTAAAATAGATGCCTTGCGTGTATATCGTTCTCGTTATTTGAATGATAATACATATAAACGTAATCATCTTTTCTTGAGTTTATTAATTAAGGCAGAAAAATCAGGCTACAATGCAAAAACTATGAAAGAAGCAAAATGGCCTGAAATTGCAGAATTACGTAAACAAAATTTATATATCATCGCCGATTGGGAAATTATGCCTTACGAACGCCTTTGGGATATATTCGTCGAATTATCCGAGAAAAATAAAATTAAATAGATCGTTTTTTTCTTGTGTAAAAGTATTTGTCTTTCAAACTTTGCCATTTCATTTGTAGAACACCTAAAACAGCTTCTTTAATTATTCCACCATGCATTTTGGAAGTTCCAATTTCTCTATCTTTAAATAAAATAGGAACCTCGATTACTTTTAATTCCAACAGCCAAACAGCAAATTTCATTTCTATTTGAAACGCATAACCCACAAATTTTATCTTTGAAAAATCAATCTGTTGCAACGTTTCTCTTCGATAACATACAAAGCCTGCTGTAGTATCTTTAATGCGCATGCCGGTAATAAGTCGTACATATTTAGATGCAATCCAAGATAAAAATAAACGATCAAACGGCCAGTTGACAACGCCACCACCTTTTATATACCGAGAACCAACCGACAAATAAGCAGCATCATTTTCGCAGGCTGCTAACAAATCCAACAACTTCTCCGGTGGATGAGAGAAATCAGCATCCATCTCAAAAATATAAGCATAATCTTTCTCTAATGCCCATTTGAATCCGGTAATGTAAGCGGTGCCTAAACCTAATTTACCACTGCGCTCTAATAGATGCACTCTATTCGGAAATTCCGACATTAAATTTCTTACTACATCGGCAGTACCATCAGGCGAACCATCATCCACAATCAAAATATCAAACCGTTCAGAAAGTTGAAGTGTGTAAGGAATTATTTTAGCAATATTTTCCTTTTCGTTATACGTTGGTATGATGATGACGCAATCTCTCATTCAAATTATCGCGTAAAAATACAGATAAACTTGACTAATTAAATAATCTGTTAACGCTTATTAATAATTTATTGAAGATATTAAAGTATAAACCTGTTGTGTAGTTTGATAGATAGGGTTATTCAAGAAAAAAATAATGAATAGTAGAAAAAACAGGATGCAAAGAAGCGTAGGCTGGCAAAAACCAGCGGAGCATTTGGTTTTGCCTTGTCTTTTTTGGTTACTTTTTTTGACTAAGAAAAAAAGTAACATAAAGTTCAACTAGATATTCAATCCAATAAAAAAATACGTTATTAAATTAAATCGCACAACGATAAAAAGTATAAGTATGAATATGATGTAAAATTCAGGAACTAAATCTCTAAAATATTTAAACCACCTAAATTTCCTGAGCTCATCAAAAGTAAAACACAATTGTTGCTCATTTCTTCTTTTATTTTTTGCTTTAATGCTTGCGCATTTTTATATACTTCAATCGTTTCATCGGCAAATTGTTGCTTTAGCCAATCGGCATCAAAATCACTTTTGTTTTTTACTTTCAAAGCTTCATCATCTAAAAATAAAATGCGAACATCAGCAGCGTCTAATGAATGTGCATACTGTTCAATAAAATTTTCTTGAAGCGAGCTATATGTATGCATTTCAAAAACGGCAATTATTTTTCTATCGGCATAGCGTTCTCTTACGGCTTTTACACTTGCTTTTACTTTACTTGGCGCATGAGCAAAATCTCTGAAAATGGTTATTTTATTTTCTGTATCATCACTAACTTTTTCTAAGCGCTTGGCAGCACCGGAAAATGTTTGAAAACTTTGTAAGATTTTTTCTTCATTTATGCCAACTATTTTGCCAACCTCAAATGCCGCTTTTAAATTCGAAAAATTATGCGTTCCGAAAATCGTTACCGGAAATGCTTGTTCTTTATACAATAAAATGCTATTGTCATTTTCTGTTTTAAAATCAAATGCATTGTATGGAATTAAATGCAAATCTGGTTTTATTTCTTTTATGAGATTTTCTAAAACTTCATCACTTGCATTGTAAATCAAATAACCATTTGGCTCTATACTTAAAATAAATTTTTTAAATGTATCTAAATACGATTCAAACGTTGGGAATACATTGATGTGATCCCAAGCAATGCCCGAAATAATGGCAATATGTGGATGATAATGCAAAAATTTACTGCGTAAATCCAACGGCGATGTTAGATATTCGTCGGCTTCAATAACCATCAATTTCGCATCTTCTGAAGTTTTAACCATAAAATCAAAGCCATCTAATTTGGCACCAACTAAATAATCGAAATCTTTATTATTTACACGAAGCACATGCATAATCATAGAAGTAATGCTTGTTTTTCCATGACTTCCGGCAACGGCAATTCTTGTTTTGTTTTTACATTGCTCAAAAATAAATTCAGGAAACGAAAATATAGGAATACCAAGTTCTTGTGCTTTTACCAATTCCGGATTATCGGCTTTAGCATGCATACCTAAAATGATGGCATCAATTTCTTTTGTAATTTTTTCGGGAAACCAACCAATCTTTTCCGGCATTAAACCCAATCGTTCCAAGTTCGATTTTGCCGGCTCAAAAATGGCATCATCAGAGCCACTTACTATATTTCCTTGGTTTTTTAAATGAGATGCTAATTGATGCATCACGGCACCACCGATAGCAATAAAATGAAAATGTCGCATTTTCAAAAATATAAACAGAAACCTATTTTAAATCGCCCATTTATGCACATATTCTAATAAAATAATTGTTTTAAAAATGAAAATTTAGCTTAGTTAAATTGTTAATAAAATTAAATGTGTTCGTTGCATTCACAATAAATAACTTATTTTTGCATTAGAGAAGTACGTAAACAACTTTAATATATGAAACGATTTAGAAAACTAATTTTAGCTTCTGCTTGTATCTTTTTGCTTGGAGCAACAACGGCTTGTGCTCGTAAAAATGCATCAGGTTGCCCTGCATGGTCTAAAAATCAAACAGAACATCCTGTTAAAAAGAGCGTTTAAATAGGTATGAAATGGGAAAATCTAAATTCTGAACAACAATTTTCAGAATTACTTCAAACGGAGCCTATATTTGCAGTCTTTAAACACAGCACACGTTGCTCTATTAGCTCGATGGCAAAAAATAGAGTAGAACGAGAATGGCAACACGACTTCCCAATTTATTATTTAGACTTGTTGAACCACAGAAATGTTTCCAATCAAATTGCAACACTTTCAGGTGTAGAACATCAATCGCCACAACTTATCGTTTTCCAAAATGGGAAAGTAATTTACGATGCCAGCCACAACGGCATTGATGTAAATGAAATTTCTGAAAAACAAGCCTAAGCTAACAAGCACTTTTTTTTTTAAACCACTAAGACACTAAGTACACCAAGTCATTCTCGCAAAAGCAGGAATCGAATAACGTAAAGTGATTTTTTTAGAATCGAGAAAATCTTACTACTTACAACTTTAGTCTTATTACTTTTTAAACTGCAAAGAACACGAAGTTTTTACGCAAAGTTTCTTTGGAATTTTATAAAAAATCTCACTACTTACTACTTTATTCTTACTACTATTTATTAAACCACTAAGGCACTAAGTACACCAAGTCATTCTCGCAAAAGCAGGAATCGAATAACGTAAAGTGATTTTTTTAGAATCGAGAAAATCTTACTACTTACTACTTTAGTCTTATTACTTTTAAAACCGCAAAGAACACGAAGTTTTTACGCAAAGTTTCTTTGGACTTTTATAAAAAATCACACTACTTACTACTTTATTCTTACTACTATTTATTAAACCACTAAGACACTAAGCCCACAAGTCATTCACTCAAAAGCGGGAATCTCAAATTATTTAAAGATCATTATTTACAAACAAAAAATAAATGAGAATTTTTATAACATGTAAATGCCAATAGACATTAGTAGTTTGAATGAAATAAATAAAAATGAGTAAAAACCACAACAAAAAATAAAAGAAAATCATATAATAAATAAATATCTAATAAGATTATGAAATATCAATACTTTCGCCTAATTTTGAGTTAGTGGCAACCCTATGACGACAGACAGAGTAACAACAAACCGACAGAAAAATGACCCGAAAAGCCAACCGCACAAAATGGCACATTTGGTTTTGCCCCAACCGCTAAAGCTGACACACAGACAAAACCAAAAGAGCCATTTTTTTTGCCAACGCACCAAATGACGATAATGGGCATTAAAAACATAAATTAGCAGACCAAAAACGAATTAATACTTAACAGAATATAATGGCGAAACAAAAAGCAACAACGGAAGAACCTTTAGAGAAACAACTCTGGAAAGCTGCGGACAAACTCCGCAAGAACATTGATGCTGCCGAATACAAACACATTGTATTAGGGTTAATCTTCCTGAAATATATTTCCGATGCTTTTGAAGAATTGTATGCAAAACTGAAAGCAGACGAAATAAACGGAGCAGACCCCGAAGACAAGGACGAATACAAAGCGGAAAATGTGTTCTTTGTTCCGCAGGATGCACGATGGACTTACTTGCAATCCAAAGCCAAGCAACCTGAAATTGGAAAGTTTGTGGACGATGCCATGGACGCCATTGAAAAAGAAAACGCTTCCTTGAAAGGTGTATTACCAAAAGTATTTTCTAGACAAAATCTTGACCCGACTAGTTTGGGTGAGCTCATTGATTTGGTTGGAAACATTGCCTTAGGTGATGCCAAAGCAAGAAGTGCCGATGTGCTGGGACATGTATTTGAATATTTCCTGGGTGAATTTGCCCTTGCAGAAGGCAAGAAAGGCGGACAGTTCTATACTCCACGGAGCGTTGTAGAGTTATTAGTTGAAATGTTGGAACCATACAAAGGACGAGTATTTGACCCATGCTGTGGTTCGGGTGGTATGTTTGTTCACTCCGAAAAATTTGTAACCGAACACCAGGGAAAAGTAAACGACATTTCCATTTACGGACAAGAGAGTAACCAAACTACTTGGCGACTGGCTAAAATGAACTTGGCTATACGTGGTATTGACAGCTCACAGGTGAAATGGAACAACGAAGGTTCTTTTTTAAACGATGCACACAAAGACCTGAAAGCCGATTACATCATTGCGAATCCACCTTTCAACGTGAGTGATTGGGGCGGTGACTTAATGCGAACGGATGGACGTTGGCAATACGGCACACCACCCACAGGCAACGCCAACTTTGCCTGGATGCAACATTTCATTTACCATTTAGCACCCAGCGGACAAGCTGGTGTGGTATTGGCAAAAGGTGCATTGACATCTAAAACATCAGGTGAAGGTGACATAAGAAAAGCTTTGGTGGAAAACGGCTTTATTGATTGTATTGTAAACCTACCTGCCAAGTTGTTTTTAAATACTCAGATACCTGCTGCCTTATGGTTTATGAGTCGTAATCGTAAAAACGGAAAATACAGAGACCGCAGCAACGAAATATTATTTATTGATGCCCGAAACTTAGGGCATTTGATCAACCGCAGAACCCGTGAACTATCAAAGGAAGACATTGACAAAATTACCAGCACTTACCACAATTGGAGAAACCTTGACGGCAAGTATGAAGATGTTGCAGGCTTTTGTGCTTCTGCTCCTATAAGCAAGGTAAAGGAATTGGACTATGTGCTTACACCGGGCAGATATGTTGGTTTACCAGATGAAGAAGACGACTTCAATTTTGCTGAACGCTTTACAAGCCTTAAAGCAGAATTGGAAGCACAACTAAAAGAAGAAGCCCAACTCAATGAAATGATTGCTGCTAACCTTTTAAAGATTAAAATCAATGAGTGAGTGGAAGGAATACAAGTTGGGTGATGTAGCTGAAGTAAAATATGGTAAAGCACATCAACCATTGGCAGATGGTAAAATTCCTGCATATGGAAGTGGTGGTTTAATGAGATATGTTGAAAGAGCACTCTATGAAGACGAGTCTATTTTAATTCCACGAAAAGGAACTTTGAATAATGTAATGTATAAGAGTGAACCTTTCTGGACGGTTGACACTATGTTTTATACAAGGTTGAACAAGCAAATCATTGTGCCAAAATATCTTTTTTATCAACTTTCGACAATTGATTTCGCAAATATGAATGTTGGCTCTGCTGTTCCAAGCATGACCGTTCCAGTTTTAAATGATATTGATATTACTGTTCCCCCACTCCCCGAACAAACCGCCATTGCCTCCGTCCTCAGCAGTTTAGACAACAAAATAGACCTGTTGCACCGCCAAAACGCCACCTTAGAAAAAATGGCGGAGACGCTGTTTAGGCAGTGGTTTGTGGAAGAAGCAAAGGAGGAGTGGGAGAACGGGAAATTGGGGGATATAGCTGCTGTTCAAAATGGTTTTGCTTTTAAAAGCAAAGAATTTAAAACAAATGGCACAAATAGAGTAATAAAAATAAAAAACATTTCGGGAGGAATAATTGATATAGAAAATACAGATTACATTGAAAATGATGTAGCAGAAAAAACACAAGAAAGATTTAAGATTATTACGGGCGATATATTAATTGCAATGACAGGTGCAGAAATTGGTAAATTGGGTATTGTTCCTAAAACTATTCAAAATCTTTGGTTAAACCAACGTGTAGGTTTATTAAAAGAGAAATATAAGGGTTCTAAATATTTAGCATACCTACAATTAAAATCTGAATTTGGTCAAGATTATATTGAAAATACGGCTACAGGCAGTGCTCAACCTAATATAAGCGGGAATGCAATTGAAAATTGTGAGTTCCCAAAAATAACAGAAGAAAAAATAAAAAAATATTCTTTACAAATTGGTGAATTGTATGATAAAGTAATTTTTAACTTGGGGCAAATCCGCACTCTCACCGCCTTACGAGATACCTTGTTACCTAAATTAATGAGTGGCGAGATACGGGTGGAAATGTAAATAATTAAATTTGAGGAGAAATGGATAAATTCAACAATAAATACCGCATACCATCCACCCGATTGCAACATTGGGATTATGGGTGGAATGCCACCTATTTTGTAACCATTTGCACACACGGCAGGGAATGTTTTTTTGGCAATGTGGTAAACGGAAAAATGAATTTGTCGGGTATCGGAATTATCGCCGATATTTTATGGCACGAAATTAAAAACCATGCCCATAATATTGAATTGGGGGAATTCGTGGTCATGCCCAATCATGTTCACGGGATTTTGATATTGAATGGCAACAATGACAATGACAACGGTAATGGTAATGGTAATGGTAATGGTAACGATAATGGTAATGGTAATGGTAATGACAACGGTAACGGTAACGGAAACGGAAACGGAAACGTAGAGACAACGCATGCGTTGTCTCTACAATCCCAACAATCCCAACAATCCCAACAATCCCAACAATCCCAACAATCCCAACAACCCCAACAATCCCAACAACAAACCATTGGGCAAAAACGATTTCAAAACCAGGGCAAAAACACATTGTCATCCATTATTGGTTCATATAAATCGGCCGTATCAAAACATGCACATCGGTTGGGGTTCGATTTTGCATGGCAATCACGTTTTCACGAACACATTATCCGCGACGAACAATCGTATCAAACCATATCGGAATACATCATCAACAATCCTGCAAAATGGTCGGATGATAAATTTTATTTGACATGACGCGCATCAACGAAAACACCATAGAAACATTTGCTATTGAAATGCTCAAAACATTGGGCTATCAATATATTTATGCACCCAACATAGCGCCCGATGCAGAACACGCAGAACGCGACAATTTCGAACAGGTATTGTTGTTGAATCGCCTGCAAAACGCTGTAAAGAGAATCAATCCCGACATTCCGGCAGATGCACAAGCTGAAGCAATTAAAGAAATTCAGCGTATTTCATCGCCAGAACTGCTAACAAACAATGAGACATTTCATCGTTTATTGACCGAAGGAATTCCTGTTTCCAAACGAGTAGATGGCGATGATCGTGGCGACAGAGTTTGGCTGATAGATTTCAAAAATCCCCACAACAATGAGTTTGTAGTCGCCAATCAATTCACCATCATAGAAAACGGCAACAACAAACGACCCGATGTAATTCTTTTTGTCAATGGCATTCCGTTGGTGGTGATAGAATTAAAGAATGCGGCAGACGAAAACACAACCATACATTCAGCCTTCAAACAAGTAGAAACCTATAAGGCTATCATTCCAAGTCTATTTACTTACAACGGATTTGTGGTTATCTCTGACGGACTTGAAGCCAAAGCAGGTTCTATTTCTGCGGGTTTTAGTCGCTACATGGCTTGGAAGTCAGCAGACGGAAAAGCCGAAGCATCGCACTTGGTAAGTCAGTTAGAAACTTTGATTCAGGGAATGTTGAACAAAGAAACCCTGATTGACCTCATCAGACATTTTATTGTTTTTGAAAAATCAAAAAAGGTTGAGCCAGTGGCGAAATCCCGATCCGAAGATATCGGGGAAGATGCTGAAACAGGTATCACAACCATTTCAACAGTAAAAAAATTAGCGGCATATCATCAATACTATGCAGTAAACCGAGCAGTTGAATCAACATTAAGAGCAACAGGTTTTAATGTGGAAGATGTGTCGCCAGTAAATATGGTAATGGAATCTCCTGAAAGTTACGGAGTGCCCGGAGTAAAAAATCAACCTATTGGCGACAAAAAAGGTGGTGTTGTTTGGCATACACAAGGCAGTGGAAAATCCTTGTCAATGGTTTTCTATACAGGTAAAATCGTATTGGCTTTAGACAATCCAACAATTCTGGTTATTACCGACCGAAATGATTTAGACGACCAACTTTTTGACACCTTTGCAGCTTCCAAACAACTATTAAGGCAAGAACCTGTGCAGGCAGAAGATAGAAACCAACTCAAAGAATTATTAAAAGTAGCTTCGGGTGGTGTAGTATTTGCCACTGTGCAAAAATTCCAACCAGAAGAAGGTAATGTATATGAATTGCTTTCAGACCGTAAAAACATTGTTGTAATAGCAGACGAAGCACACAGAACGCAATACGGTTTTAAAGCTAAAACCATTGATGCAAAAGACGAGCAAGGAAATATAATTGGTAAGAAAATAGTTTACGGTTTCGCTAAGTATATGCGTGATGCTTTGCCTAATGCAACCTATTTAGGATTTACTGGAACTCCTATTGAAAGCACAGATGTAAATACGCCAGCCGTTTTCGGAAACTATGTGGATATTTATGATATAGCCCAAGCCGTTGAAGATGGTGCAACAGTTCGCATTTTTTACGAAAGCCGTTTGGCAAAAGTGAATCTTAGCGAAGAAGGTAAACAATTAGTTGACGACCTTGACAATGAACTGGAACAAGAAGATTTAACCAATACACAAAAAGCAAAAGCCAAGTGGACACAATTGGAAGCCTTAGTTGGAAGTGAAAACCGTATTAAAAATATTGCCAAAGACATCGTTGCACACTTTAGCCAAAGACAGGAAGTATTTGAAGGCAAAGGAATGATTGTGTGTATGAGCCGCAGAATTGCAGCCGATTTGTATCAAGCAATCATTGACCTAAAACCTGAGTGGCATTCAGACGATTTGAATAAAGGCATAATCAAAGTTGTAATGACTTCTGCATCTTCTGATGGTCCCAAAATATCAAAACACCATACCACCAAAGAGCAAAGAAGAACACTTGCCGAAAGAATGAAAAATCCTGATGACGAATTACAATTGGTCATCGTTCGGGATATGTGGTTGACTGGTTTTGACGCACCAAGTATGCACACCCTTTACATTGATAAACCCATGAAAGGGCATAATTTGATGCAAGCCATTGCAAGGGTGAACAGAGTTTATAAAGACAAACCAGGTGGTTTGATAGTAGATTATTTAGGAATTGCATCTGACTTGAAAAAAGCATTAGCATTTTATTCTGATGCAGGTGGAAAAGGCGACCCAACAATTTTACAAGAACAAGCCGTTCAATTGATGTTGGAGAAATTAGAAGTAGTTTCTCAAATGTATCATGGCTTTGAATATGAAACCTATTTTGAAGCCGACACTTCAAAAAAACTATCCATGATTCTTGCAGCAGAAGAACATATTCTTGGATTGGAAGATGGAAAGAAAAGATATATCAACGAAGTAACAGCATTATCAAAAGCATTTGCCATTGCAATTCCACATGACCAAGCCATGGATGCAAAAGACGAAATTTCGTTTTTCCAAGCGGTTAAAGCAAGATTGGCAAAGTTTGATAGCACAGGCTCAGGCAGAACAGACGAAGAAATTGAAACGACCATTCGCCAAGTAATTGACCAAGCTTTGGTATCGGAACAAGTAATTGATGTTTTTGATGCAGCAGGAATAAAGAAGCCAGATATTTCCATTTTATCCGAAGAGTTCTTAATGGAACTGAAAGGGATGGAACATAAAAATGTTGCCTTAGAAGTATTGAAAAAACTCTTGAATGATGAAATAAAATCGAGAGCTAAAAAGAACCTTGTTAAGAGTAGAACATTTTTAGAAATGCTCGAAAGCTCAATCAAGAAATATCACAACAAAATTCTGACAGCAGCCGAAGTAATTGAAGAACTCATCAACCTAAGCAAGGACATTGTTGAAATGGACAATGAAGCAAAGCGCATGGGTTTAACAGACTTTGAATATGCTTTCTATACAGCAGTTGCCAACAACGACAGTGCAAGAGAACTTATGCAAAAAGACAAGCTAAGAGAATTGGCTGTTGTATTGACAGAGACCATCAGACAAAACGCATCTATTGACTGGACCATTAAAGAAAGTGTAAAAGCCAAATTGAAAGTGGCAGTAAAAAGAATATTAAGAAAATACGGCTATCCGCCAGACATGCAAATGTTGGCGACAGAGACCGTTTTAAAACAAGCAGAAATGATAGCAAATGAAATAACGACATAGAAAGCCATCACTTGTGGTGGCACATTCATAATACTTTTATTTCTCAGCAGAGTCTCTTATAAAGGACTCTGCGATATTTCTTCATAAATTAAAGATAAAATTAAACAAAATCTATCTCAACAACTTGTTTCAATTCAGGATGTAAACTCTTAGCAACCGGACAAGCATGTGCTGTATTTCTAATAATTTGTTTTTCTTTTTCCGAAAAATTATCGTCAGGAATTTGAAGTTTTATATGAATTTCGCCAATTCGCCTCGGTTCGCTATACATCACCTTTGTAGATTCTACAGTAGCGCCAGAAATATTTTTTTCCATCGCAGCAACTTTAATCCCAACAACCGTCAACATACACGAACCTAACGCAGTTGCCACTAAATCCGTTGGCGAAAACGCTTCGCCTTTTCCATGATTGTCTGTTGGAGCATCTGTAATAATTGTATTTCCACTTTGAAGATGCGTTGCTTCCGTTCTCAATTCACCTAAATATGTTATTTTTGATGTAGCCATAAAAAAATGTTTTCTCGTTTAAACTAAAATATGCAATTTAGCGTCATAATATTAATGAAAAATTCGTGTAAAATATTCTTGTTTCTAATTTGCAGTTTTGCATTTTTTTCTCTGCATGCACAACGTCGCGAAGCATCTAACCTAAATAGAGATTCTGTTTTGTATAAAAGCAGTTGGGCTGCAGGTGGTCGTCTTAAAAGCGATGGATTTTCACTTAATGCTGAATTCACTAAATCTAAACGTTATAAAAGAAGCATTTTATTTCAAGTACAATTTGCTTATTTCTTGCATCCCAAACAAGCACGTCAATCTTCTCGTTACGGTGGAGGCGGTTTTTTTGGCGATGGATTTAAGTCATTTGTCTATGGAAAACAAAACACACTTTTTGCTTTGTATGGTGGCGCCGGACAAAAATTCTTGGTAGCAGAAAAAGGCAAACGACATGGTGTTCAAATTTTCTTGCAATATGCCGCAGGTTTAAATATTGGTATCCTAAAGCCTTATTATTTAAAAGTAATTCCTAAACCATTGACCACAGCTACAGAAGATGATTTAGTGGACGTTACGTATGAAGAAGGTGTAGATAATAGCTTTTTGGATTATGATAGAATTGTTGGTGCATCAGGATTTGGAAAAGGTTGGAAATTGAAATTTTTGCCGGGATTACATCTTGAGCTGGGTATGCAATTCGACTTTGGCGAAAATGATAGTTTTATAAAAACATTAGAAGTTGGCATTGCCTCAGATTTTTATTATAAGAAAGTTCCGGTAATGGTGGATAATAACAAATTCATATATCCAAGTGCTTTTGTCGGATTTTTATTTGGAAAAAGAAAAGAAAAATAAACCAATACAGTTTGTGTTTGTTTTTTTAACGAGATTGAAATGACATGGAAACTGAACTGATTACACCAAAGCCCAGAAAACCGGAATGGTTGAAGGTGAAAATTCCTATTGGTGAAAATTATAAGAAAGTAAGAAACTTAGTTGATACTTACAAACTACACACTATCTGCGAAAGCGGCAATTGCCCGAATATGGGCGAATGTTGGGGCGCTGGAACAGCAACCTTTATGATATTGGGAAATGTGTGTACGCGTTCTTGTTCGTTTTGTGCAGTTGCTACAGGTCGTCCGCAATTTGTAGATGAAGGCGAGCCGATGCGCGTAGCAGAAGCCATAAAACTAATGCAAGTAAAACACGCCGTTATTACTTCTGTTAATAGAGATGAATTGCCGGATAAAGGCGCAAGAATATGGCACGAAACCGTAAGAGCTGTTAAAACGATTACGCCAACCACAACTATTGAAACACTTATTCCGGATACTAAAGCCGATTGGCAAGCCTTAGAAACTATGATTAGTGCCGGACAAGAAGTCGTTTCGCACAATATGGAAACCGTGAAGCGATTATACAGAAAAGTGCGACCGCAAGCAAAATATGAACGTAGTTTAGAGCAAATTCAACGAACTAAAGATTACGGAAAACGCACTAAAAGCGGCATTATGCTTGGATTAGGCGAAACCGAAGAAGAAGTTTTTGAGATTCTACACGATTTAAAAAATCACAGTTGCGATGTGGTTACTTTAGGACAATATCTACAACCAACAAAAATGCATATTGAAGTCGCAGAATTTGTGCATCCAAAACAATTTGCAAAATATAAAGAATATGGCTTATCTATCGGAATTCCTTATGTAGAAAGCGGACCAATGGTGCGTTCTTCTTATCACGCAGAACGACATATCTAAGTAAGTTAATTTATTTTTTCAGCATATAAAGAAAATCAGAAATCTATTTTTCAGCAGAGTCTCTTGAAAAGGACTCTGCGTATTCTGCGTATTAACGATATGCGAATTCACAACGTGAACCTCTATTTATAAAAAAAATATTTCTGTCGGTGCGGACACCGACCGATAAAGAATCTAAAATCTGAAATCTAAAATCTGAAATCAGAAATCAGAAATCTCAAATCTCAAATCTCAAATCTCAAATCTCATATCTCACATCTCACATCTCATATCTCATATCTCACATCTCATATCTCATATCTCACATCTCACATCTCACATCTCACATCTCACATCTCACATCTAAGCTTCAATTATTAATATTTGCATTTATTCACAAACCTTCAAAACGATTACGGCTAATTTTTCCTATTTTAGCGCAAATTTTTTTTAATGACGAAACGATA
>JAGQYE010000129.1 GCA_020436225.1 Bacteroidota bacterium
CACTGCTGATTTAGTACCTTTACAATTAGGTATTTTTAACAGTAAAAACTACAAAGCTCTTAGCGCAGCAACCGCTAATGCAAAAGCAGTTCCAGAAATTATTATCGCAATGGGTTCTCCTAATGATGAAAAAATTTCCTGGACAAATGCTGCAATGAGTTTTAAATCTGTTCCAATTCAAGCATCTAAATTGATTGCTTGGCGTAAATCAAGTCCTGTTAAACCTAAACAACATAAAGTTGTTATTGGATGGGATGGAACAACTGATTGTAAAACTATTGATGCAGAATGTGATAAAACTTACACTCTTCATTTACAATTGGAAGGTTCTCCTACAACAAGATTTTTTGGAGCAAAACCTTTGACTGAAACATTTGTTTATCATACTCCTTGTTGCACTGATTGTGTATCTGGATGTACAGCAGATGTAGAAGTAATGGTAGATGATTACATTAATCAAATTAATGTTCATCCTCGAATCTCTCCTTTTGTAAAAGCTGAAAAATTAGTTTCTTATTCTTCTGCTCCTACTACCGAAACTGTTGCATACGAATCTTATACTTTAACTATTGCTGACGAGGGAACTATCCAAGATTTGGCTAAAATCCAAGCTACTTATTCAGATGCTACAGTCACACGAACTAAACGTGAAGGAATTTATAGTACTTACAATTTAGTGCAAATTGCATCTGCTGGAGCACCGTCTGCATATAGTAATGAAGCAAATGTAGTAATTTCTAACTGTTCTGATTGTCCTTCTGGCTATACTTTAGTACCTGCTTATGATAAATTCAAAGTAGAATATTTTGATGAAGGGATGGATGATACTTCCGCAATTGAAGGGTTTTCTGCCGATTTTGTTAAAGTAACTAAAATCAATACAGGTGCTTCTGTAGGTACTTATCTTATCGAAGCTACTGCTGGAGAGTTTGCATCTCCTGAAGATGTTGCTACTAAAATTGCTGATGAAGGTTCAGGTTCAGTACCAGTTGTAACTTCTTTAGGTTCAACATCTTCTTATTGTGTCCTGACTTCTGCAACTACTATTGCTTGGGTTGAAGGGGATGCTTACTACAAAGAAGTTAGAGAACTCTGCTTAGTGTTAGGAGATGATGCTTGTGATGATGTATCTGGTACATCTCAATTGGCTGCAATTGTTGATTTCTACTCTGGAAATGAATATGTTGTTGCAGACTCTGTTGCTCAATCTAACAATGGTACATGTGCAAACACATATACTTTGAAACAAGTTTCTGAAAATCTTTTGACAGAATCTGAATGTTATACAGGTATTGCTACTTATAAACCTTTAGATGCCTACAAAGGTAAAACTTGGGATGTATGCTGTGATGCAGAATCTACAAAAGGTACTGTTGACAAAATTGGTATTGTTTTGACAGGAGCTTATATTGACACTCAATTTGGTAAATGTTCTTTCAAATATGATGATTTTGTTGAATTGGACATGGTAAGAATCATTGTTCGTCAAGGTGATTATGTAGAATTAGAGGATAAATGTGCTACAAGATGGGCAGTAACTGAACTTCAGAAACCACAATATCCTACAGGAGTTGGTACAAATGTATTAAAAGAGTACATTGCAATCCAACAAACTAAAGGTCAAAGATGGTCTGATGATCCACGTTGGAGAGAAATCTATGGTTATAATTATGAATTTATTAAAAATGATAAATTCTATAAACATTATTACTTAGAATTTGAAGCTCTGGATAAATTCAATACTTCTACAGGTTTTGGTGGAAATGACTTTAAACAAACTATTGTGTTTGCTTTTGAAGAAGATACTGATACCTCTTCATTTGAAACTTTAATTGAAGCTTGGATTAACTCCGCTAGACCAGATTTAGTATCTGCTGATACTCAAGATAATCTTTATAGATAAATTGAAGTAATATCCATATTTTTTTGTTGAGGAAGGGTTGGTTGGAATATATCAACCCTTTCTTTTTTATAAAGAAAAAGATTATGACACATATAGTTCAAAAAGGAGAAACATTACTTCAAATAGCTAAGAAATATAATACTTCTTTAGCTAAATTAATAGACGAGAATAATATTAAAAACCCCAACTTAATATCTATAGGGAGCACCTTAATTATACCAGAACCAAATCAAAAAATAATAAGTCATCCTGAATTAAC
>JAGQYE010000130.1 GCA_020436225.1 Bacteroidota bacterium
CCAAAGAAACGATTGAAGCACAAACTAAACTTTTTCACGACCGTATTTTGCCGACTTTGGACAATAATATCAAAAGTGGAAATTCTTTGATTGACTTGGATTATTACGACAACGAACTCGACTTTGGCGAAGAAAGAAAAATAAAACCGTTCAGTTGGAAAAAAGCATTTCCCGAAGTATTTAATAATGGTGGTTTTGATTGTATAGTGGGAAATCCGCCTTATGTATCAGTAAAAGAGATACTAGCAGATTTTAAAAATTATTTTCTTAAAACATACAATGTAGCAAAAGGTCAATTTGATTTATACACATTATTTATTGAACGCTCATTTGAAATTTTAAATAACAATGGTGTTTTTGGAATGATAACATCTAACACGTTTCTTGCCAACAAAGATTGCTTAGAAGTAAGAAAACTACTAATCCAAAATTATCAAATAAATGAAATAGTAAACTTGGGCGAAACTGTTTTCAAAGACGCAAATTTAGATGTTGCTGTTTTAATTGCTAACAAGCAAAAATCAAAAGAAAAAGCAAAAATTATTGTTAATGATGTTGATTTTAAAGATAATAATTTTCATTTAGTTAATCCTAATAATTGGAAAAGGAAAGATGATTTTTCCATTACAATTAATATAAAAGAAAACGAATACAAACTATTAGATAAAATATTTGGCAACGGAGAACCATTAAAAAATTTGATAGACTTACCACGAGGAATAGAAGTCGGTAGTAATTCAGAATTAATTTGTAACACTCAACAAAAGGGCTACTTACCTGTTTTGTTTGGAAAAAACATTAAGCAATATCAAATCATTTTTAATAATCAATTCATTAAATTTGATTTCAAAAATAAATCAACTTTCAAAGATATTGCAATTTATGAGCAAGATAAAATTCTAATTCAAAGAATTAGGAATTTGTCTTTAAAACAAAGAATTGTTGCAACCATTGACAAAGAAAATTTTGTTTGTACAAATACTTTAAGAATTGGAATACCAAAGAAAAAAACTATTAGCCTAAAATATGTTTTGGCAATTTTAAATTCAAAACTCATCAATTGGATTTTTTTGAAAGAGTTTATGAATAAAGACATTTACGCTTATCAACTTGAACAAATTCCAATTGCAAAAACTAATGACAAACAACAAAACGAAATCATTAAACTTGTTGAACAGCTTCTAAAACTCAATACAGACAAGCAAAACACAACATTACCCAATCAATTGGAAATGATAAACAACAAAATAGAATATGCAGAAAACAAAATCAACGAAATCGTTTATCAACTTTACGAATTGACGGAAGAAGAAATTAAACTAATTGAACACAAATAGCGAGAAGAACAAGCGCCAGCCACCAACATCGGTTTTGAAGATAGCGGGCGAAGTTCTTCATTTGAAAAATTTTCATATATTTGAACATTCGTGCTTCGATTGAGGTTTAGTGCTAAAAATCACGCACATCGCCAATACGCGAAACGGTAATCGGTTTATATTGATGGTATTAATTTACTTTTTTGAAGTTTATTCCTTTAGCTTGCAAAAGTATTGTTGTAAAAAATACTAAAGTTAAAGTGAGGATTTTTCTCATTCTGTAAATCTTGATTTATCTATATAAAATAAATACATCATTTCCATTTTAGTGTTTCAATAAGGTGTATAACATCATTTCTAAAATACGCAACTGACGGAGCGATAGAATCGGCATTTGGTGGCGCGTAAAAATAAAGAGAGCCACGCAAGAAATGTGTAGTGCTGTCGGTAACATAAAACTGTACGGCACTTGCTGCATTGCCGCCAACATCATACAAAATTCCACTTACATTTTTATTTTCGCTGCGAATTATAGTTTCATCTATGTAATCGGCTTTAACAGTGTGTTTGAAAGTCAACTTATAGCTATCTTTTATGAGTTTATCTAAAGTATTGTGTTTATCAATTGCAGAATAACTCAAATAAATTTTAGCCATGTATTCAGGATACACAATATTGAACCAACATGGATGTTCATGTAAATCTGTAGTGTTTGATGAATCTTTCTGTATTTGTCCTAAATCTGCATATTCAAAAGTAAACGGACAATAAGAGCTTTCATATTTTACAAAATGTCTTTCTTTCGGAAAATCAATTCTAAAATAAGCTTTCTTTTTTGGTGTGTAACTTTCACTACAGCCACTGAAAATACCAATAATTATTGATGTTATAAAAAAAAGAGCATATTGTTTTCTTACAAAAAGTTGAATAGAATTGTATGTTTGTCGAAAATTCATCAGGAATGTTTTATCGTAATTTTTACACGAATAACTCTTGTTTTATCGGCTTCTAAGATAACGAAAGTAAAGTGTTTAAATTTTAATTCATCGCCTTCAATCGGAATTGCAGCATTTAATTCCAAAACTAAGCCGGCTAAGGAATCGGCATCACCTCGAACAGATTCAAATGTATCGACAGGAATTTCTAATACTTTACAAACATCATTTAAGGCTGTTCTTCCTTCAAAAATAAAATTATTGTCGTCGATTTTTTTATAATCAATTTCGCTAATGTCATCAAATTCATCTTTGATATCGCCAATAACTTCTTCCAACACATCTTCTAAAGTTACAATTCCTGAGCTACCGCCATATTCATCTACTACAATAGCCATGTGTACGCGTTTGGTTTGAAAATCTTCTAACAAATCATCAATCTTTTTGTTTTCAGGAACAAAGAATGCCGGACGAATTAGAGTATGCCAATTGAATGAATCATCGGCATCAATATATTTCAACAAATCTTTGACATAAAGAATACCTTCAATCTTATCAAAATCTTCTCTAAAAACTGGAATTCTGGAATAACCGGATTGCTTCACCTTCTCCAAAAGCTCAGAAAATGACGTTTCGATTTCTACACCAATCACATCTACTCTTGAACGCATAATTTGTGAAACTGTAATGTTTCCAAACTTCACGATACCTTTTAAAATTTTAGTATCGTTTGATTCTACATCGTTATTCTCTTGTGCGTTCGTAATATCAATAGCTTCATCAATATCTTGTGCCGTTACATTGGCACTATTATTTTTCAATCTCTTCTCAAAAAAATTGGATGTTGCTAACAAAGCACGTACAAATGGAGCAAATAAAATATCAAAGAAATGAATGATACGAATAGTAGTTCGAGTTACTTTATAATGTTGTTGCGTAGCATATAATTTTGGAATTACTTCGGCAAACAAAACAATGATGAATGTTTCAAATGTAATTTTAATCAGGAATAATTCGCTGGAATGATGCTGAATAAAATCATGACTTAGTACATTTTCTAAAATATTTTCAAAGAGTAATACAATGGTTAAAGTAAATAAAGTAGTGGTTAAAACAAACGTAGCTAAGAAACGGCGTGGTTTTTTAATAAAATCGACAATGAGTAAATCTTTTTCATCGTGACTATTTTCCATTTCTTCAATTTCTTGTGGAGAAAACAAGAAGATGCCGACTTCTACAGCACACAACATTGCCGTAAAAATCAATAAAGCTATTATTACTATTAACTCAAAAATCAACGGAGTTATATTCGAGGAATGTAGCGTTTTATTCCAAGGAATGCTAAAGAGGAAAGTCAAGAAAGAGTGTATGGGTATGCCGTCGTCCAAAATGCTATGAAATTAATATTGTGTCATATTTAAAAAGGCAATCCGCCATCATCATCCAATTGAGAAGCTGCATCTGAAATATTTAACGGACCATCTTGATCTGTTTTAACGTCCGAATGTCCGGATTGTTGTGAAGTAGCACCTTGTTCTCTTTTTTCCAACAATTGGAAATTCTCTACTACAATTTCTGTAGTATAGCGTTTGTGATTTTCTTTATCTTCCCAAGAACGAGTTCGCAATTTTCCTTCAATAAAAACGGTGTTTCCTTTTTTCAAAATGCGTTCTGCTCTTTCTGCCACGCCACGCCACATCACAATATTATGCCATTCTGTAATTTCGTTATATGTACCATCTTGATTTTTATACGATTCATTGGTTGCCAACGGAAAATTACAAACTGTAGTAGTGGCATTAATTTTTCGAACTTCCGGGTCTTTACCTAATCTGCCTATTAAAATTACCTTATTTACGCTCATAGTATTTATTTATAGATTTCCGTTTTTGATGAATATCAAACGTTAATTCTTTAACTAAGATAAATAATTAAATCTATCTTCCAAATAGCTACGAACTATTTTTGGAAATGTCTGCGAAAATAATTTGCTTTTTTCAATCTTAATCATTGATTTTTTAGGTTTAGGCAACTCTTTTAATTTTATTTCATAAAACCGCGCATAGACATGTTGATGTGATAAGGTTTGTTTATACACAAACGACGATTTTTTATATTGTTTTGGTTGAATTAAATCAGAAAATAGATGCGTTTTGGGTAATTTTTCATTTTTAGTTTCTATTAATGGAAATTCAAACAAATCTTTCCAAATATCATTTTGTGTTCTTTGTTGAATCAGTATAAATTCATCATCAAACAAAACAAAATAATGGAAAAACCTATCTGTTTTTATCAATTTCTTGGATTTAATCGGTAATACATCAATTTTGTTGGATGCTAATGCTTTGCAATTAGATTGAAACGGACAATCATCGCATAATGGATTTTTAGGTTTACAAACTAAGGCTCCAAAATCCATAATGGCTTGATTGTATTTCGCCGGATTTTTTTTGTCTAATAATTGTTGAGCTAATTGTTGAAAGTATTTTTTTCCTTCATTACTATCGATAGGCAATTCCACACCAAAAACTCTTGATAAAACTCTAAACACATTTCCATCTACAACAGCAAAAGGCACGTTATAGGCAAACGAAGCAACGGCTGCTGCAGTATAATTCCCAACACCTTTTAATTTCAAAATATCTTCATAATTATTCGGGAATTTTCCATTGTATTGTTCCACTACTTGCTTTGCTGCTGATTGTAAATTCCTTGCTCTTGAGTAATAACCCAAACCTTCCCAAAGTTTCAAAATATCATCTAATGGTGCATTTGCTAAATCCTTTATGCTTGGATATTGTTCAACAAATTTTAAATAATACGGCGTTCCTTGTTCTACACGAGTTTGTTGCATAATAATTTCAGATAGCCAAATCTTGTAAGCATCTTTCGTTTTTTTCCATGGTAAATTCCGATTTTTAGGATTATACCATTCCAATAAATTCTGTGCAAATGCATTCATGTTTTCGCAAAATAAACAATTCTAAAAGATATCTGTAATGACAATTGTATATTAAAAAAACCATAATTTAGTGTATATTAGTTAGTTAGTTGTAATAAATTTTGCATTTTTGTAAATCATTTAATCCTACACCATGAGAAAAGCAGATATCATCACTACCATTTCAGATAAAACAGGCGTTCCTAAAGTAGATGTTTTAGTTACTTTAGAAACATTTTTTAAAGAAGTAAAAGATACCTTATCTGAAGGTGAGAATTTATATGTACGTGGCTTTGGTAGTTTTATCGTAAAAACACGTAAAGCCAAAATTGGACGAAATATTAAAAAGAATATTGCCATTGAAATTCCAGAACATCAAATTCCGGCATTTAAACCTTCTAAAGTATTTTTAGAGCAAATAAAAGAGTCCAGCTCAAAACGATTGAAAAAAACTGCTGAATAAGACAACATCGTGCAGAAAGGAAGAATAGCATTAGTTATTGGAGCCGTTATTTTAGCTCTGTTACTTTATTTTGTCGGAAAAACTTCATTACCGAAAAAAGAAAATGCAGAAACAGCACACGAGCAAGTCATCTCATTCGATGAATATGAAGCGAAAGTATCAAATCAACTTACTGCAAACGAGAAAGAAACCATTTCCAATCTGCAAAAACAATTAAAAGCTATCTCTAAAGTTGATACTGCAACTTTATCAGCTCTTTACTTGCAACTTGGAAGCTTTTGGCGTTCAAAAAACAATGCGGCATTAGCTGCCTATTATCAGTATCAAAATGCTACTACAACTGAAGCTGCCGGAGCATGGGAAAATGCCGGCGATTCGTTGGTAATGGCTTATAAAACAACCGAAGACTCCTTGATATTAAATAATTTGATTACCTTTGCACTCCGTTCTTATGAAGCTGCCGTGAAAAATGACAGCAGTAACATAGACCTTAAAATAAAATTGGCTGATGCGTACGTAAACGGTTCGCACGAACCAATGAAAGGTATCGGAATATTGAAAGAGCTTGAAAGTAGCCATCCGGAAAATGTAAAAGTTTTATTGTCTTTAGGAAGAATGTCCATTCAATCCGGACAATACGACAAAGCCAAAAAACATTTAAGCAAAGTATTGAGCATAGAACCTCAAAACGTAGAAGCGATGTATTTTTTGGCAATTACCGAAGCACAACTTGGGCATAACGAAGAAGCCATTCGCTTGTTTGAGATGTGCAAGATATTAGTAAATAACGAAAGTTTTAACAAAGATATTGATGATATCATCAAAAATTTAAAAAAATAAAATAAAAGATTATGCCGAGCGGAAAGAAAAGAAAGCGTCATAAGATTGCGACGCACAAACGTAAAAAAAGACTAAGAAAAAACAGACATAAGAAGAAATAAATCTAAGTTATTCGTTATAAGTTGAATGCTATTCATTCTGCTTTGTAACTATTAACTTCATAACCTTAACTCATTTATAATGATAAAAGAATTAGTAATTCATGCTAATTCCAAAGGTGTTGAGATTGCACTTCTTGAAGATAAAAAATTAGTCGAATATCATTTAGATGCTTACGATAAAGAAGGCTATGCTGCCGGAGATTTTTATTTAGGAAGAATAAAAAAGATAAATCCGGGCTTAAATGCTGCTTTCGTTGACATCGGGCACGAAAAAGATGCGTTTATACATTATTCCGATTTAAGTCCTTACATCCGTTCTATTCGAAAATTTAGTTCGGAAGCGTTTAAGGGCGAGCAATCACACCTGTTGGAAAAGTTTGAGATTGAGCCGTACATACATAAAGACGGCCAAATGGCTGACGTGTTGGACAAAGGAGATATTCTTGTTTTTCAGATTTCCAAAGAAGCTATTTCCACCAAAGGACCTCGACTCACCTGTGAACTTTCGATTCCGGGTCGTTATGTGGTTTTAGTACCATTTACAGCATCTATTGGCATCTCTAAGAAAATTGCTGATGCAGATGAGCGTGCTCGACTACAAAAAATAGTTCAGCAATTAAAACCTAAACATTTTGGCTGTGTAGTTCGTACTAACGCCGAAGGAATTGGCGAAAATGAACTTAAACACGATATTCAAAATTTGCTCAACAAATGGAAGATGTTGACAAAGAATATGAAATTTCAAAATCCGCCCAAATTGTTATTAAAGGAAATGGATAAAACTTTTTCCATTGTGCGCGATTTAATGAACGATAATTTTTCTAAAATTATCACCGACGAACAAAGTTTATACGGCGATTTAAAAGCTTACATTAAAGAACACTCGCCGGAGCATACTTCTATTGTAAATCTATACGAAAACTCCACGCCTCTTTTTGAGAAATATGAAGTAAGTCGGCAAATAAAATCGGCATTCGGGAAAACAGTTACGCTTAAAAGCGGCGCTTATTTAATTATTGAACATACTGAAGCCTTACATGTAATTGATGTAAATAGCGGTCCGAAAGTAAAAAAAGGAATCGCACAAGATGCAAATGCATTTAACATTAATGTAGAAGCAGCTCAAGAAATTGCGCGTCAATTGCGTTTGCGCAATATTGGTGGCATTATCGTCATTGATTTTATCGACATGAAATCTGGTGAATACAAACATAAATTGTATGAAGCGATGACTGCTGCCATGAAATCTGATAAATCGAAACATGTAATATTGCCACTCAGCAAATTTGGATTGATGGAAATTACGCGTCAACGAGTGAAGGAAGAAATCAGCATAGACACCAGAGAGCCTTTATTGAATGGTAGTAGCAAATATAAAATTGATCAGCCATTGCAAATTGTAGATAATATTTATGCGGATTTGAATCGGTTAAAAACGCATGAAAATCGGAATTTTATTTTATATGTACATCCGTTTGTATATGCTTTTTTGAAGAAAGATACTTTTTCTTTCAGGATGAAATGGTATTCTAAAATTGGGAAAATTGTGCGTTTAATTCAAGATTCTTCTTTGCATTTGGCACAATATAAATTAATTACCAAAGAAGGAACTGCCATTTAAGTGCTTCTATTGGAAAAGCTTTAATTGATTTATACTTCAGACAAAAAAGGCTATGGTACAACGCCGTTTCCTTCCACTTTTGCTTTACGGCTTTTGCTTTTCTTTCCGTTCGGATTGTTCGGGCTTTTTAATTGTTGCTTACGCATAGCTTCAATTTTTTTCCAATCGTTGTATTGGTCGGCTGGGCAACCCATTCCTTTATGACAAGCATTAAAAGCTATACAACTAAAGAGAAGCAAAACAATTATAATAATTTGTTTCTTCATAGATTAAAGATATAAAACAAAATGGAAATGGACAACATCAAGAAACGATGGCTGTTGCTTCAATTTCTACAAGCAAATCATCGCTAATTAATTTTGAAATTTGATACATGCCAGTTGCCGGTTTTATGTTGCCGAAAAATTCGCCGTGTGCTTTTCCTATTTCTTCCCAAAGTGAAATATCTGAACAAAAAATTCTTGTTCGTACTACATCTTCCATAGAAGCATTATAATGTTTTAACACGGTTTCAAACTTTTGCAAAATGCATTTTGTTTGTTCGTACACATTATTTTTACCAACTACTTCACCATTTACACTGGCTGTAGTGCCTGAAATTTCTATGATATTGCCCACTTTTACAGCTCTGGCGTAGCCAACAATCGGTTCCCAAGGCGAACCTTCTACATACGTTTCTCTTTTCATTTTATTTGATAATTTCTTTTATTGTTTGATGAATTAATGTTGATTCGTAGCCTTTTTGTAACGCATACGCAAACAATTTTTGCTTGCGTTTATTTTCATCTTCTTCTCGTATATTTTTATTTTTTTTGATGAGCAAGATTTTGAGTTTACTAAGATAATCTGTTGTATCAATTTGTTCTAAACTTTGTTGAATTTTATTCGCGTCAATTTGCTTGACTTGTAAGGCTTGTTTGATTTTTATTTTTCCCCAATTTTTGATATTGAATTTCCCGCGAGAAAATGAAGCAGCAAATCGAGTTTCGTTTAAAAAATTATTTTCTTTCAAATATTGGATATAAAAATCAACATCTTCATTTTTTACTTGCAGTGAAAATAATTTCTGTTTTACTTCTGCTTCGCAGCGTTCTCTATAAGCACAAAAAGTTTCTAATTTTTGAAGAATTTGTTCTTTAGAATAAAATTTATTGTCGGGTTGCATAGCGTTTCAAAATACAAAAAAGCAACTTAAATATCCCAAACCGGATTGCGTTTGTTATTTATCATATAGCGCAAATTCAGGATAAATGTCAATATCAAATAAATAATAATTGGCGAACCTAAAGCGATAAACGAAGTATAAATAAAAAACAAGCGAACTTTTTTTGAAGGTATAGATAACTTACGACCAAGATAAGCACAAACACCATACACATTCATTTCGATAATATCGCGCAAGGTTCTGTATTTAAAAATTTTCGCTGGCGTTTCTAACATAGTTTGAAGTTACGCAATTATCGGCAATGCTGTATGTGTTGTATTCTTCAAAATTTGATAACCGATTGCGCAATCCAAGCAACGTTGTTTGGTGCAATAATTATCGTTCAATTCAATCAATGCTTGTGCATCGAAGCCAGTTTTTTTATTCCAGAAATTGTTGTCGTATTTATTGGTTTTATGATTTGCTTCAAAGCTTGTTTGTTGCAATATTTGCAAAGCTTGTTCTATTAATTTTTCATCCTTATAAAATTTCCCATAAGCAAATAAAATTGGCGATATAACATTCGTTTTTATAACTGATTTAAATGAGTTTCCAATTTGTTTATGCTTGAATTTACTGAGTTTATCAAAAGTATAATGTGTGTTCCAATATTCAGAAGGTTCAATATCATCTAACCAAGAAAAATCATTCGGATTTTCTACGATTTTATTTAGTAAAGGAAACGATTGGATGAGTTGAGCAAACCATGCTATTCTGATAGTTGGAAAAGAAATTGGGCGCATACGCAACAGTTGCCATTGGTGTTCGTGCAACAATTGAAGTTGGTATTTTTGTTTTAGAAATGTAAATTCTGATTTTAATTTCCTTGGATAAATCTCTATAAAATCTTTATTTAAAAATCCGGCGACACCAAACAACAAGGCTTCTATTTGTGTAATGTCATTTTTATGTTTGAGTAAAATTTTATAATCAAGCAATGTTGTTAGTTTTTCAAAAATTTCTTGGTTGATATGGCATCCAAAATATTTTCCTAAAAGTTGATAGAATGTTTGTTCCCAATCGTTGTTATTTTTCTTTAGATGATATAATATTTCGTTTGATTTTCTTTCCAAGCGTTCAATAACTAAACGCTCTTTCCAATTATTTAGCGTAATCGTGTTGATATCGGCAAATAAATGTTGACAAGCGAGATTTTTAGTTTGTTGAAGCAAAGTATTGTATTTCGAAAGTAGGATGGTTGGAATTCTTCCGTTTAACTCAAGTGTTGGAATGATAGGATGTTGCCATTCATTAAAATAGACAACATGCAATATAACGTTTGAATATTTTTTGTCTTGTTGATGTAGATGTTTCTTCCAATCTGAAGCATGAATGTGTAATTCTATATTTCCAATTAATTTAATATCATCAATTTTTATAGTTGCATTTAGGAAGTCAGGTCCACCATCTCGATTTAATTTTCCGGCATTTATAATTTGCAGTTTTTCGCCATTTATTGTCGTTAAATCTTTCGTGTTGTATAATTTATATTGCCAGATAAAATGGAGTAATTGCTCTTTCATAATCGCTTTATTATAAAGAGACTTTTTTAGATAAATTTCCATAAAAAAAGCTGCTTCGTGATGAAGCAGCTCGTAGCCAGTTGGTCTTGTTATGTTATGTTTGTTTGATGGTTGTTGTCTGTTTGTTTTTTTTAGAATGGACAAACTTTACATGGGTCCACTTGCATATCAAAGCGCTCTAAAGATTTCACGTTGATATTCTTGCCTATGATTCTAAATGTCGTCCTTCTGTTTCTTTGGTGTTCGTATTCCGTACATGGTACACCGTCCGTACAACTGTTCACCGGTTGTGTCTCACCATAGCCTTTCGCCTTCAATCTGTCTTTCGAGATGCCTCGTGCTATCAACCAATCTACTACACTCTGTGCTCTGCGTTGCGATAACTTGATGTTATACGCAAATGGTGCTCTCGCATCTGTATGTGAACCTATCTCTACCACTGCATCCGGATTCTCCTGCATAAAGCTCAACACCTTGTTCAATTCTCCTTCACTCTCTTTTCTGATATACCATTTATCGAAGTCATAGTAGATATCCTTCAATTCTATCTGCATCGTGTCGTAGCCTTCACCCGGTATGTTTTCTAGTATAACTTCCACTTCCTTCGGATTCACGCCACATCTCCTGTCTATCTTACATTCGCCATCGTCTTTTATCACATTCACACTGCCCGGCAAGTAGCCCTCTGCATTTGCTACCACTACATAGTCGCAGTCGCATCTCACTACTTCACATATCTTGCCGCTATCATCTGTCGTATAGGCTCGTGTCCAACCTTCGCATTGGCTCGATAATAATATCTTCGCATTCGGTAGTGGTTTGTTGCCTTGTGGTGTTTTGCCTAAGACCGTTACCTGCATCGCATAGTCGCGTTTCTTCGTCAACGGGATTTTTACATATACTTTTCCGCCTGCACTCACGCCTTTCGTCGTTGCCGTGATGCTGTCGTTCGTGCTGTATCCTTCTGCACTGCCTATAAACTTATAATCTGTATTCTTTAATACGCTGAATTCAAATTCTCCATCACATTCCGTTGTTGTTCTACCTC
>JAGQYE010000131.1 GCA_020436225.1 Bacteroidota bacterium
ATCTTTATTTACCACAACATACACTGAAGTATGCCTGATAATTTTGGGCAGGAAAATAAACTTATATAATCGGGGTTCGCCAGAGCCGTGGGTAATTTTTTCAATTTTAAATCCATACCTGTCCAACATTGATTTGATGGTTCCGTTGCAATACCACACTACATGATCGTCGGCAATGTTGCCATCCCCTTTAAAAACAGCACGCAACGTGCGCATGAAAAAAAACGGATTTGGGAAACTCAGCAGCAATCGGCCATCGTCTTTGAGTAATTTCTGAACATTCAGAAAAAACGATTTGGGGTCTTCGATGTGCTCCAACACGTCAAAAGCGCAAACGACTTCAAACCGCCGGTCGAGTTCGATCCCCTGTGCTTTCACCGCTACCACATTGTATCCCATCTCTCTGATGGCATTCACCTTGCGCTCGTTATGGTCAATCCCTACACAATAACCGGCAGCTTCTGCAATGTATTTGTGAAACCAGTTGTCAGTTTCCCAGGGCTTATCACCTTCGCCGGCACAACCGATATCCAAAACCACTTTTCCCTGAATGTAAGGTAAAAAATACTCCCTTTTTTTCCGCCAACTCTTACCAAAAAGAAATCCTGTAACCGACATAGCAAACCTCCTGATAGTTTATATTTAAAACTTAATTGAAGAAAATTATAACCGGGGCAGCACTGAAAATCAAACATAAAGGTAAGCATTTTTTACACATGCAACTTTATGCAATATGAGTGTTATTTAGGATGTAAACTTCCCCTCGCTTTGGATAGCTATCGTTTGTATTTTCAGGATGCTCTTGGATTTGTATTGTAATTTCTTTCATCCTGGTTTGATTGCAATTCTGCTCTTTTGAACTTTATGCACCATAACTATTTGGGTTTATTAAATACAGCGGATTTTACATTATTAATCAGATCGTTATAACCTCTATGTTTTCTAAACTCCCTCCTATTTTATCACATGAACCGCTATTTATTTAAACGTTGCTGACAGAAGTTGATTTATTCATTTTTTTAATCCAAAATGTAATCACAAAGCCACCAACAATTCCGGGAATGAACCAGCCATAAAATTCGGGGAAAACTTCATTTACTACAACAAAGGCAGTGGTCGCAGAAATATATCCACCGATCATTTTACCCAAATGTAGTTTCAGCCATCCTTTTTTTAATTGTTGCGGATTATTAAATAATATCAAATCTCTCACAGAAAAAACGATTCCGACGATAGCAAAAACGGCAAGAATTATATTAATGCTTTTTGTAAATATAACAGGCAATAAAATCATCATAAATCCGGCAATAATCATAGTTATTGAAATTATTCTGTCTAATGTAAGGTTAGGGTTTTTGTTTTTAAGATTCAAAGCTCTTTTTCCAGATAACACAAAATATAAACTGAATATTCCGACTGCGAATAAAAAGGGGCTTTCATGATTTGGCAATACAGCAATCGTCATTGCAGATATACCACATAAAACCATTGAATAGAAAAAAATGAGTCCAGATTTTTTATGTACGCTATTACCCTTTTTTGAAATAATGGGTATTAAACCTGAAATCAATGCTATTCCGCCAAAACATGCATGAATAATTATTAGAAATTGTACCGTTTTTTCCATTGGTGATGTTTATTTCGATTCAAAAATCAAAATAATAAATTCATTCCAATTAATTATCTTGCTCAATTGTCGTATTCCGATGATGAATTGATTATGGGTTACTTCCTTCGAAGCAGGTTCCTGTTTGCCCTTGATTGCTGGTAACGGCTCGAATATGCGTAGTGCGGGAATTCAAGGCACTTCATTATCAAACCGCTAAGTTGTTTATTAAATACTTTATAGCTCAAATATACCAAATTGCCCCGCATTACGTATATTTATTGTTGTAGTGCGTTTTTATATAAATCCCATAGTCTTAACATGAACGGTTTCAGTATTTCCAATTTTCCAATTACATTTTCTAGTGGAATTTTTTCTGGACTACTAAAACTTATTTTCTTGTCAATTTCACTATTTCTAAATCCAATTATTTTAACTGATATTATTTTTCCAAAACTGGTCACTACTCGAACTTTTGTTTCTGGACAGTAGTATCCATCCCTTCCTTCGTATTGAATAGCGTCTGCCATAACTTCTTTTTTCAAATCGTCCGATGTTAGCTCAACATCAAAGGTTCTTTCGGGTGCTTTTGCAAATCGAACATTGTATGTCTTGCCATTATCAAAATAATACCAACAATTAATTTCTTCCATTGAGGGCTTATAAATGTAAGAACCAATTCCTAATATTAGCAACACTGGAATTAAAAGAAGTTTCCTGTTAAACTTATTTATAAACTTGTTCTCAATTTTTATCGAGAATAATAGTCCAACACTTAATAAAAATGGAATTAGACCTATTATCATTCTTCCATAATTACCTGAATCAAAAAACACTATAAATCCTATCGTTTCAGCACTAAAAATAATCCACAAGCAAGACGAAACAAAAAAAATCAAACCAGATTTCACGTTTTTACTAAACCCCATAACAATTGCTGTAATTGTCAATACTGTTAAGAAAGGAAAGTGAAGTCCAACTGAAAATAATTTGGAATATGCTATGAATAATCCCCATATTACTAATAAAAATGATAAGATATATTTTAGAATTTTCATGCTCTTTACTTTATTCTTGTTATCATGCTAAATGTTCCGTTGCGCCAAATGCACTACAACGTTCCCGCGATATGGCCAGTTGGCGTTTTTTTCGCAGGATGCTTGTTGATTTGTATATTGTTTTTTCTTTCACGTCTTTGTCTTGATGATTGGGATGCGCCAATTGGCTATCATCGCGTGTTATGGCAAGTTTAATACTAAAAAATTAAATTTCCCATTTTCAATATTTAAAACTTTATGGGTTAATGAATTTTCCATTATTCTTGTCGAGAAATTTCCTTGAACTAATTGGTACCTTTCACAAACTTGTGTCCTATTCGTAATTGTGAAATATGAACTTTCTAAGTAAAATTTGTTTATTGAATCCAGGTTATAGTTGTAATATTCCATAACTGCTTCATTTGAATAATTATAATATCTCATCGATAAACCCTTCATAAAGATTGTGTCGTTAAAATCAATTTGCACTCCAGAAGAAAAATTTAAAAAATAGGTGGTATCTTTTAGATATTTTGCCAATTCAAAATAGTCATATTTTCTATCATTTACCGAGAAGTCGTAAAACACTAAGGATAAAGGAAACTCAAAATTATTATTCACACTATTTGGATCAATTGTATCGAATTCTACAAAAGTGGCATATGACCAAATTTCAGAATTTGTGGTTGAATCTACCAGTAGCGAAAAACCCCCATCACCAGTTTTTTTCTGGTAATAAATTAATTGTTTATTGTTGATTTCAAATGAGATATTAAGTGATGTATCAATAGTTCCATCCAAATATTGACATTCATTTGGATCTTTTTCTTTTTCACAAGAAGTAATAAGGATAACAAGAAAAATAAGAATATTTGGTAATTTCTTCATTTGATAATTGATCTTTTTAAATTTGCCATAACGCCTTGCGGCTATGTTGCGTGCCGCATTTGTACCTTTATGTTTGTTGATTTTCACGATGTTCAATTTTACAATTTCTTGTCTTGATGACCCGGATACGCGGCATGCAATATAGGTGCTGTTAGCAAACGTTAATTTCTCAATAACACATGAGTCGCATAACTTTTTGGATTATTATCTTCTTTGTATATGAG
>JAGQYE010000132.1 GCA_020436225.1 Bacteroidota bacterium
AACGGCTGAAAATTGGCGATGGTTGTGCGTGTTTAGCACCAACCAACATTTATTTACAAATGTAATTTATTATACAAAACTTCAATTACTAAATCTACCACAACTATTGCCAATTTTTTGTTGTGTGTAGGTTTATAAAGTGTCTGTTTTATTTTAGCATTAATAAGCTACAATTGAATAATGTCCTGCACCATCTTCTATTATTTTAGTAAGATTAGAACCATCTATATTACACGAATATACTTGTCTAACATTATTTACACTCATAGCAAAAATAATTTTTTGGTTATCAGGTGTTAATGTAATACTACCACCATCATCTTCTAATTCATAATTTGCTGGAAAATTAATTGCAACACGTTGTTGATTTGTGCCATCAATATTTGCTGTCCATATTTCATTTTCATTAGAAGCTAAAATAGCTTTTATGTAAATAATTTTATTTTGCTGAGTTATATTATTTGTATCAGCTTTAGCTTCTTTTTGGCAACTTACTTGAAAAATAAGAATTGAACTAGAAAATAATAATAAAATGATTGAACTTAAAAGTAATTTTTTCATAGAATGATTTGTTTTTAATTTATGCTTACTCTATTGCGTTTTCAGCTTTCCGCTTGTGATTAGTTTTGCATTTCACAACTTACACACAACTCAAAATTATACGCAATTTGTCATATTTCCAAATAGAATCTATACTTTTATATATAATGTACATTTTTAATATATTACACATCAAATCTATCCTTTTTGCGCATTGCACGAAGAAGATAGAAAACAATTTTTCATACTAAAATCTAATATAAATGCGAAGTTATAAATCGTCTAATGGGCTACTTATATTTTTCAAATCTTTCTTACTTACATTAGTATAAATTAAGGTGGTTTTAATATCGTTATGTCCTAATAACTTTTGGATGAAACTAATATCTGTTCCTCTCTCTAATAAATGAGTGGCAAAGCTATGGCGCAAACCATGAATGCCTACTTTCTTGTTTATATTGGCATTGTTCATGGCATTTTTAAAAACTTGCTGTACACTACGCACGCTATATTTGCCGCCATATTGTCCTTCAAATAAATATACTTTGGGTTTGTAGGTTTTAAAATATAAACGCAACTGCTCCAAGATACTGTTGGGTAAATTCACATATCGATCTTTCTTGCCTTTTGCATTTTCTATAAAAACTTGCATGCGTTTACTATCTATATCAGTTATTTTGAGTTGTACAATTTCCGAAACTCGCAAACCCATTCCGTAACAAAGTTTCAACATCGTGTTGTGTTTTAAATTGGTTGTTACTTCCATCAGTTTTGAAATATCTTTTTGATGTATAACTTTCGGCAATTTTAACGGACGTTGCGGTCGAGGAATATCAAAGAAAATTTTATCTCGTTTTTCTACTTGTTCAAAATAAAATTTAACGGCATTCATACGTATATGGATCTGATTTTCCGTCATCTTTAATGTATTCAAACAATACAAAAAATAACTGCGCAATTTTTCTGCATCTAAATTTACAACTTCATAATTTTTTAGCAGATACAAAAGCTGAGCAAATTCACAAGTATATGTTCGTATAGTGTTTTCGCTATAACCTTTGAGTTGCATGGTTTCGATGAATCTTTTTAAATACGGTTGATTTATTTCGTTTATTTTCGACAATGCATTTTTGCCAATCGTTTTTGGTATCAAATTAAATTCTTCTCTATAATGCATCGTGTCTGGTACATACCAAACTTTTTTCGAGAAACTCCATCTCACACCTGTAAGTTTTTTCACTTCATCAATTAATCGTTGATTAAATGGAAAATGAATCAATATTACATTTCTACCATTGTGCTCACTAATTTCATAAGTAAATACAGCCTTCATTGCAATTATTATCTGACAATAAAGAGCAGGAAACATGCTATTTTCCATAAAATGAATAAATATATTTCTGACTAATTGAAACGCCAATTAATAATAACGACTTAGCAGAAACCAAAAATTGCTATTGAGGAAAAGATGATATTTCCTCAACTACAACCGCATTGTAGGTAAAATAGAATTATTCGTTATTATTTTTCCTTGCTAGTACAATTTGTGCTACCAAAATACCAAACAACAATCCAATAGCAAATATGGATAGAAACTCAACTGTTCTAATGCTTCCATCATAAATAATTCTGAAATAATTTCCTATGGAAATTAGGAATAAAATTGCCGTAATGACAATTGCTCTATTTTTCATTTTTATAGTTTTATTTATATTAAAAAAATAGTAGAAATTGAGATTCA
>JAGQYE010000020.1 GCA_020436225.1 Bacteroidota bacterium
GGCATTTCGCAACTGCAAATCGGCAATGTAATCTGCATCAACATTTGCAAACTTCGGAATAAAAAAAAATGGTTTAAGTAAGCGTTGCCACATGAATGCTAATCTTTATTTTGTTGATCTATAATTCGGAAAATATCTGCTGTTGTGTATTGCGGTTGTGCTAAGAGCAACTTCGTGCGTTTGTATTGTTTCGATGGTTTTTGGTATTGCGATTCATTGATAAAATAATCGCCGTTGATTTCATATTCTTCAATAAAGAATTGACTTTTAGGTGCATACGAACGCAAGGCTGTATTTTTGGGCAATGCTTGCATCGTAATGGCCAATCTATCTTTATCTGTTCTATTTTCTTTCGAGCCATGAATCAACGCAACATCAAAACATAGTATATCGCCGGCATTTACTGGCACCGGCTGCATATATTGCCACAAGGCATCGGCACAAGCATTAAATAACCAAGGTAGTGTTACCGACCTATATTTGTTGCCCCAAAGATGACTTTTGGGAATAGCATAAATGCAACCATTTTCCGTGTTTGTGTCGTCTAAACTTATCCAAGTTGTCATCGAAAATTCTTTATCTTCGTCAACAAAAGTTGGATCTTGATGAATCAAACAGCCGCGTGTAGCTTGTGCCGGATTAATGGCAAAACCGCCACCTAAAGGAAAAAATGTATTTTCACTTTTATAAATTCTTGCCAAAATCGGCTCTAAATATTGACTTGTTTTTTGTTTTAATTCTTCTCTAATCGTGTTATCATCAAAGCCAATGGAATTGATATAATAATCTGTTCTTAAAAACCCATCATGTGTGGTATATTGTATATATAAATACTTTAAATAAGAAATTTCTTCTTTCGTCAAAACATTTTTAAAAACGACATAACCTTGTTCTGCAAGCAAGCGATGCGCATTTGCATCCACTAATAATGCATTATCGAAATTACGTTTGGTAATTTTTTTTTCTTTATGGAACAAGGATGTAAACATGTTAATCTGCTTGATATTGATTATATTTTTGGATTAACTCCAACAAATATGACTCAGTTAAATCCGTAGGATATACCAATTGTTCCGTAATTTTTTTATATCCTTTTGGTCGGCCCCATAAATTGCCGGAATACCAATAAGCTTCGTCCACAATATATTTATCAATGGCATTTTTGCTGGTTTTATGGTCTTTCACATATTGCACGTGTTCTGCCTCTTTTTCAATGATGCACATATTAAATGCCAACCTAATTTTGTCTGTTTTATTTTCGCCGGAAGCATGTATTAAGGCAGAATCAAACAATAAAACATCGCCTTTATTTACTTTTATCGGCTGCATATTATTCCACAGAAATTGACTGAATTTTTTGAGCGACCAACTTGGATATTGGCTGGAACGTTGCCAAGCTGCCCATAAATGCGAACCCGGAATGGCATAAAAAGTGCCGTTTTCAGAGGTCATATCTACCGTTGGAATCCAAGCATAACTGGTGCAGTTTTTATATTCATCTACAATAGAACAATCTTGATGTGGTGCAAACCAACCACCTTTATTTTTTACAATTATTCCACCACCAAAATCATAACGACATTTTGAATTATCTAAAACCGAATCAAAAATTTGACTACTCACACTGTTTACGGTTTCTATCGCGAGATTATGTGCATCAACTCCGTAAGCAATAGTGGTTTGCAATTCTTCCGACTCAAAATAGCCGGGCATTTTCTGAATGGCAGTAAAGGTTTCTACAATCTTATCTATGATTTCATCGCTGACAATATTTTTAATGACAACAAAACCATCTCGAATATATTTCTTTCTATCAGCTTCATTGATGATATACATCGGTTGCACATGCCGCTCTTTGAGTGTTGTTGCCGATGGAAATTTTTTCGAAAATAATTTATGGTATAATTGTCCTATCATATTAAAGATTTAAGAGTTTTTTGACTTGATTTTTGCTCACCGGATTCGGGAAAGTATCAACTACATTTTCCGAAGGATAATTGGATAAATTTTTGGATTGTCCGCCGTCTAACCAATAATCTTTGTTCACTAAAAATTTTTGTAATTTTTTATTCTGTTGTAAATATTCAACTTTTTTGTGGTTTTTTTCAAAAATAGCCCCACACATGGCAATGCGTTCTTCGTTTGTGGTGTTTATGCCTGATGCGTGGATAATCGACGTATCAAAACAAATGGCATCTCCTTTTTGGACATAAATCGGGTGCATAAATTGCCAAAGTAATTTATGGTGCTTGCGAAATGCCCAAGGTATATGTTGCGACCGATGTACATTGCCCCACAAATGACTTTTGGGAATGACGTTTAATGCTCCGTTTTTCTCGTTGATATCACACAAAGGCAACCAAACAAAAACGCCGTACGATTTTTCTTCGTCAATCACTGTGCTATCTTGATGTGGATGTAAAATACTTGCTTTGCTTGGTGGTTTAATAAAAAATGTGCCGCCATCGCCAATGTCACAATTTTCTAATAGAACAAATCGGTCGGCAATTTTATACATAAATTGCTCTACAAATTCAAAAATTTTTGCTTGCGTCGTTTTACAAAGAAAATTGCCGGAACTCTCAAACGAAGTATTAACTTGATAAGAAGGTAATTTTTTCAAAGATTGAAAAAACACAGATATTTCTTCTACTTCTTCATCACTTATCAACTTTGGAATGACCACAAAACCATTTTGTACAAATTCGCGTTGCGCATGCAAATCCTTGAAATATTGAATATCAAAATTTCGTCGTACAACAGGTATGTCTTTATCTTTGAAGAACCACATCTCGTTTAAACAGTTTATGGTATATTTTTGACAAAGTAGATTTCGGTTTGTTTTTTAATGCAACTTGTTCCTTGTATTTATCAATTAAAGCAGAAAAATCGGAATTGGGTTGAAGTTGATATTGTTCTAAAATGCCATGTACATATTGCCAACTTGTTTCCGGAAATGGATATTCAATTTCGTCCAGCAATGTATAAGGTAATTCAATTTTACCGTTGGCATACATTTGTCTTAAATGTGGATTATTATAATCTACTAAAGAATATTTGTCAACTTCGTATTTAAGCAACGTATGACCTTTTGTTTTGGGATTATGTATAAACAAATTAGGCGATACATTTTTTTTCACAAAACTCAACCCGACTGCCGGTCTTTGAGCAGCACTATAATTGCAAAAGGAGCCGTGAATGGTGTTGTGCATAAAGAAAACAATTTCTCCGGCTTTCATTTCCAACAACGTAAAATACTTCATCAACTCAACAGAATTTTCTGTTACCGGCGAAGGAATTTGCGGAAAAGGAAACGCTCGGATATAATCAAAAAACTCCTGACTGCGTGGAATAAATCCTAAAGCGGCATTGTGAATAGTAGTATCTACCAACGGAATCCAACACATAAACGATGGATATTGCGATTCATCGGTATAGGTAAAATCTTGGTGAGCGATGACAAAACAATCTTCGCGTGCCATTTTATTGAGAAAGGAAGCTGTATAAATTTCATACGCATTCAAATATTCATCAGCAACAAAAGATAAATGCGCATTGAGTTCGTCTTGCATGGCTTTTCGCAATGTTTTTATATCCGTATTCATTCCAACATTAAAGCCACAATTGAAATAATCCGGAATGGACAATTTTGTATTGAGGCGAATTAATTCTTCCACCAATTCACTTGAAATACGGCCAACTTTACTAAACCCCAAGGTATTAAATGCTTGGTTTGCGTCGCTATCTTTCAATACTTTGTAGTCATATTTCATACGCGAATATTTTATTGCAATTTAATAAAAATAAACAGACATTAAGCCTAAATTTCAACGAATAAAGCTGACCAATATTAGGTATTTTATTGTTCGTCGAGTGGTTTAATGCTTGAGTAAATTCTCGTCCTCATCTTGAAAATGAATAAGTATTAATATTTGTTCTTTTATTCTACATTTAAACATTTATTACGTAGTTTTAATCCTATCGACAAAACCGTGCAATCATGATTAAAAAGGCAGTTATTTATTTTCTGGTTATTTTCATAATTGTTGATGTAATTGTTGGGCGATTCATTTTACATTTAGGTTTTGATTACAACACTAAGGAATACACCATCCAACGATTAAATGTACCCTATATTGAATTCACCGGAAACCCCAACTATAAAGAACATAATACATTAGGATACAAAGGAAAAGGAATTGAAAGTATTACAGACAGCACATACACGATTTTATTTTTTGCCGGCTCAACAGGCTATTACGGCGACACTACTTTACCTCAATTCATTGAAATTGAATTAAACAAAAACAAACATTCGAAACCTTATAACATTCTGAATTGTTCTGTTGTTTCTGCTAATCACAACCAACATTTACATGCCTTAGTAGAACAATTTTTAACTAAAAAAATAGATTTAGTTATATTTTACGGTGGCTATAACGAACTCATAAATCCTTTATATTACGACCCTCGCGCGGGTTATCCGTTTAATTATTATTATAAAAATGATTGCAATCCGTTTATTTTATCTCTTTTAAAATATTCTTCCATTTTAGGAGAAATTGAACGTCGGCATTATGCCATTTCCGGATTGAGAAAATTGAGAAAACAATATGAAAGTAACACGAAACAATGGTATGATGCGATATCGAAAAATTATCTGGATGTGATGCAAAAATCAAGCATTATTGTAACGCATTGTATGACAAATTGTGTACAAAAACCTACTCAATTTATTTGCATTCACCAACCATTTCAAGTACCTGAACAATTCAAATCAACTGAAATAAACATTCGAAATCAACTCAAAAATTACGGTTATACGTATGACATTTCTGATATATTTAAGAACCAATCTTCTTATTTTATTGATGATGTTCACTTAAATAATGCTGGAAATAAAATCGTGGCTCAAAGAATTTCAAAGATTATAGAATCCGTTTCTAAAAATGCTGTTGTATCTAAATAAAGAAGGGCGACTGGGACATCAATTATCCCATTTTATAATATTGTTGAGCTATGCGACAAAATACCAAAAGTCTTTCTTTTATCCCAGTTTCTACAAGCAATATGCAGCCTATTTCGATATCCAATCTCCATATTTCAACAAACCTAATTCAATAGAATTAGCAGGCATACGCATTTTATATGCTATCTTAAAATGGCTAAAAATAAAACATCTAAATCTTGGAAACTATTCTTTCATTTTATGTAATGACAAAAGAAACGAACTCATTTTCGATGATGCTATTCATAAATTATTCACAAGTCCTTCAAAGTTTATCATAACAGATTATATGCTTAACGATGTCAACTGTATTATCGAGCAACTTGAATTTTTACGGCAACATATTCAAGTGGCTACTATCTATAAACAAGCAATTGAAACAGAAATAAACAAATTAAGAAATCAATTTAAAACCATTATTGCCATACATATCCGAAGAACCGATTTTAAAACATTTAAAGATGGAAAATACTTCTTTAATGAAGATACGTATAAAAAAAACCTACAAGAATTAATCAAAATATTGAATTTAAATCCTAAAAAAATAGCAATTTATCTTTGTGCTGATGAAAAGATTGACAGTTCTGTTTTTAGTGATTATACTATTATTTATGAAGTACGAACAATGATTAACGACTTTCTACTTTTGATGCATGCCGATTATATCATCAGTTCTAAAAGTATTTTTAGCACTTGTGCAAGTTTATTAGGTAACAATTTGATTGTGCAAATTAGCAACAGAAATTTTATTTTACAAGCAAGCGATATTCAAACATGTAGTAATTTATTGAAGAAAGATTATGATTTAAAAAACGAGAAAGAACTACCAGATCAATAACTATGATTCAATTTTTTAGACAATTGAAATTTATTCTTAAAAGCTTGGGCTATTATTTTCCGTTTATTCGTAAATGTGTAGAACTTATAGTGTCGAATATTGAGCGATTGGAAAAGAAAATATTGTTTTTCAATAAAAATATTATCGAGTTTCCAATCAGCAAAAAGTCAAAAATATTTTTGGAAAAAGACACTTTTATCTCACATTTGATGCTCAAAGATTTTGAATACGAAGAACGTTTCTTAGTTGCTCAACTATTAAATAAAGAAGGTCATTTCTTTGACATCGGCGCCAATATTGGTTTGTATAGTATTATCGCTTCAGAAACCATAAAAAACTATACAATTTACGCCTTTGAACCAACATCATTCAGCAGAAAAAAATTAGCACAAAACATCGAATTAAACCAAATACAAAATGTTGAAATTATTCCAAATGCAGTTTCAAGCGAAGATTTCAAAACACAACAATTATACATCAATCAAAGTGGTTTTGATGTCTTCAATAGTTTACTTAAACCGATATCCGGAAATTATTTAACCGAAAAAGTAGAAACAATTACGCTCGACACTTTTATTCATCAACTCAACATAGACTGCCAACAAATTCAATTTATTAAAATGGATGTTGAAGGTTTGGAACTCGAAGTATTACAAGGTGCAAGCAACTTACTGCTTAAGCATCCGAAAATTCTTTATATGATTGAATTCAATGAAGATTTTAGAAAATCAAATAAATGCAAAAACGTATTTCAACTACTCAATCAATATAAATACAAATGTTATTTTTATAATCATGCCCAAAAAAAACTCATCAATATTGAAACTATAAAAGAAAACATAAGCGGTAATTTCTTTTGCATACATATTTCGCAAACTGCAACTATAAAACAGAAATTGTTGCCACAAAGAATAGTCATCATTGATGTAAACGAATAAAAAATACAAATAAATCCAAGCAACAATACAAATACATTTAATAGGAAAATTAAACTTCTAATTGATGTATCGTGTTCTTTTTTGTTCGTTGGTAACTAAAAATGAGTGTTTAAATAAATTCCATCGCCCACCTTAAATTTTCTTCTGCAGTCGTTACATAAAATTTATCTTTAATAGAAATTAAGGCAATTTGTAAGATAGTTTTTTGCTCATCTGTTTCTAATGTCTTCAACTTCTCCAACAAGAATTGCAAGATGCGTTCCACCAACTTATCTTTCTCCTCAAACACCATATTTACCAATAATTTTTGTCGATATAAATCGATGAGCGTTTCAACGTCTTTATCAGCATATTCCAACCTATTTTTATTATTCGATTCAATTATCGGAATATAATTTTCTATTTGTTGTATTAAATCTTTCAGTCGATTATAATTATTGATTTCAAAATAATTTCGCTTGGGTAACTGCATTAATTTATTTCGATATTCAGCAACAACTTTACGAATAAAATTAACCGTAACCGACTCAAACGAACTAAAATAAGGTGCATTTACTATGCAAAAGAAAATGGGCAATTTATGCTGGTTGCAAAAATCAACAACATCTAATACATCTTCCCAATTTTCAGGCATTGGGCAAGTATTTACGGTCAGTTTAATTTTATTTTCCGCATACAAACCAATATAGTATTGAATGTTTTGCATAAATGTTTCAAACACTAAATTTTTTCTGATTTGTTCTACTTTTTCTTTCCTCAACGAATCTATGGAAATGCCGATTTGAAAATTTCCTTTTTCTAGAAATGCTCTAAATCGGGCATTCAAGCTACTAGCATTTGTTTGAAGATGGATAACGCATTTCGGATTGTGTGCGATTGCGCTTTCCATTATGTCGTAATAAATTTTGATTAATGTCGGCTCGCCACCAATCAAATTGATGTAGTTTACATACGGCAAAAACTCATCTAATTGGCGAACAAAATCGGCATCGTACAACATTTTTATTGCCGGCATTTTATTTCGGTTTGCCTGAATACTCGACGAATAAATGCCACCACACATCACACATTCTAAGTTGCATGTATTGTGAATTTCAAAATCTAAACGAGTCGGATAATTTTTTGTGTTCGTGCTTTTGTATAAATCAAATGTTTGTGCCAATGCCAACGAATATTCTTGTTGTTTAATTTTTCGCTCGCAGGACAAACAACCATTTTTCAAATTATAATGTTGGTTGATTTCTGTGTCTAAATATCTTCGTTTTTCGCCATGCCAAATCTCGCTGACCGTTTGCGTTAAAATATTTCCTATCGGATGGCTTTTATTCTCGCAACACAAATAAACATTGCCATCAAAGCTAAACAACATACTCGACTTTGGCGCAAAACAAATGTTTTTATCAACGGTAAATTTCCTATTTTTATTATACTGAATTAATTCTGATTTTGTCAAACTCGGATGTTGCGCTTGTTCATATTCAAAATCAATCCAAGCAGTTTTTACAGACTTATAAGCATCGTACGCTCGCAATGCCCATTTGGAAACCAAATTACTGCGCAATATGTAATTCTTTACCTTGTCCATACTCCAAATTTAAGAATTAATATTATATTGCTTGAGCGTTGAAATATCCGTATGAAAATCAACAAACACCTCATCAACTTTGCAAGAAAATATCCATTTGTTGCGCATTATGGCTATAGCGTGCTCAAAAATTATTGGCATTTAAAAGCGGATTTTGTCAATTATCATTTTGATAAAAGCAAAGCCACCGTCAGTAAAGATTTAATTGTTGATTTCAATAAAAACAGACCTTACGGGCCAAAGAAAAAAATTTGTTATGCTCCGTTTAACAACATGCATTTCCAAATAGACGGCAATGTGTCGGCTTGCAGTTTCAATTACGATTTTCTCATTGGCAATGTAAATAAAAACACGATAAAAGAAATTTGGAACAGCGAAAATGCCAATGCGTTTCGAGAAAAATTAGGCAATTATAATTTTGATTTATGCAAATCGTGCGAGAAAGTATTGCAAGCCAAAAACTACAATTCGTTTCCGCCGTTAAAATACGATATGCATGCCGACGACAACGCTGCATATCCAACACAAATGTCGTTTGAGATGAGCGATTTGTGTAATTTTGAATGTGTGATGTGTAACGAAAATTTTTCTTCACTCATAAGAAAACGAAAAGGATTACCGCCACAAAAATTCAATTATCCGGAACGCTTTTTTGATGAACTGCTTGAATTTATTCCACATTTAAAAATTGCAACTTTTATTGGTGGCGAGCCTTTGCTGATTAAATCCTATTTTAGAATTTGGGAAGCCATTTTAAAACACAACAACACCTGTAGTATTCACATTCAAACCAACGCAAGCTATTTGCCGCCGCGCTTTTTGGAAATGTTGGAAACCGGACAATTTGATATCGGCATTTCTTTAGATGCAACAGAAAAAACAAGCTTTGAACAAATACGAATTAATGCCGATTTTGAACAAATACAAGAAAACATCAACGTACTGAAATCCTTTATGGACAAAGGAAAAGTTAACCTAAATATTAATTTTTGTCCTTTGGTTTTAAATTGGAAAGAAATTCCAAAAATAGTAGAATACAGCAACCGATTAAATATTCCCTTGAAAATAGTCAACGTAGAAAATCCGAGAAACCTTTCGTTACAACATCGACAAGCAACATTTTTGCAACACATCATTCAAGCATTAGAATCAACTACATTTTCGAATCCGCAAAATATTATCCAAGAAAAAAATATTCAATCATTTCAGCAATATGTACAACATCTGAAATTTTTGCAACATGAAGCCACGCAACGTGAAGCATTTTTTACTACAATAGAAAAAGAAATTGCAGTAAAATTTGAAACGCTTTTTGATACGAGTTCGTTGTTCAATAATTTTAGTGCTGAACAACGCAAACAGTTGCATCAACGCAGTACAGAACTAATTACACAACTCAACCAAGATGAAGCCATACAGCGCCAAACGATGTTTAGAGTGTATTATGCGCTTTACAAATTCAAACACACGAACGATGGTGCGGCATCTAATAATTTTGAATATGGCAGTTCCGCTTTACTAAATGTAATACGAGACTTTTACGCTTTAATTATGGACGAACATCATTCGGTTGCTGTTCCAAATTAAGCAAATAATTCGCTAAAGTGTCTGCAACAAAACGATAACCTTTGGGTTTATAATGTGCATCATTGCTATAATAGTAATGCAACAAATGATTTTCTTTTACGCTCAACTTCTCTTTTCCGTATTGATGCTGAAACAAGGAATAAAAATCAACATCCGGCGGATAAACGGTAGAATAAGGAAATTCGCGAAAATTGGACAATATACTTTCTAAAGATGGAATATACACCACTTTCAATTTTTTTCCTTTTTTTTCTACATAATTTTTAAAGGCAGCAAGTTCATTTTTCATTCTGTTGACTTCATTTTTCCGTTGATGAATATCGTCTTTCCAAGAACGAATAATAAAATAAATGGTAGATATATTTTCCAAGTATTTAAAGCTCGAATGTTTTAAATAAACATCGTGTTCATCGTTAAAACACATCAATAATACAATGTATTCTTCGTCCAAGTGCAACGGCTCAATGCGCTGTTTATATAAAGTTATTTCATCAATAGGATTAGAGCCGGAAATGCCGGCATTATACACACGTAATGGACTATGTAAGAGCCAGAATTTATCATTCACCAGTTGACTGATAGTACTGTCATCACTTGTTCCATCGCCTTCTGTAAACGAATCGCCAAGCAACACAATGGAATACGTTGCGTTGCTATCTGTTAGATTTTTTTTATTTCTAAATCCATTTTCATCGTA
>JAGQYE010000133.1 GCA_020436225.1 Bacteroidota bacterium
CAATAGCAACCTCAACCTTTGTTTGAACGAAAAATTATTTGTACAAACCAACACCAGCTTTGATGCGATACTTTGGTCAACAGGAAGCACCAATGATTACATCAGCGTTACTGCTCCGGGCAATTATTATGTTTATGCTCATACCAACACAGGTTGTGTATTAAAAGATACCTTTCAAATAAATATAAATGGAGAAGCCCCTACAGCCAATTTCTCCACTTCTTATATATGTGAAGATGCTGCTACCATTTTTTCTGATAGTTCTACGGCTGCGTCTGGCTCAACTATTACCAGTTGGAAATGGACTTTCGGTGATGGTAATTCTTCTTTTGCCAACCAACCTACAAATGTATATACTACAAATGGAAATTATACAGTAGGTTTTAAAGTAACGACAAACCAAGGTTGTTCCGATTCAATTTCCAGAGTTATTACAGTAAACAAACGCCCGACAGCATCATTTTATAATTTACTTTCTTGTTCCGGCTTACCAACCACTTTTGTTGATCAAAGTTTAGCGAATGCCACTTCTGTTACTGATTGGATTTGGGATTTTGGCGGTTTAGGCTCAAGTAATGCTATTCAAAATCCGACATTCCAATTTCCTGCTGCTGGCACATATAATGTGCAACTGACTGCAGTTAACGATAAAAATTGCCGAGATTCTATTACATTACCTATAACAGTAAAGGCTTCTCCTACAGCCAATTTTTCATTTGACTCTGCATGTGGAATAAGTCCAATTCACTTCCAATATTTAGCCACTGTTCCATTGCCCGCAACACTTAGCAGTTGGAAATGGGATTTTGGTGATGGTACATTTGAAAATGCTATTAAAAATGCAGAACATCAATATAGTGTTCCCGGCACATATAATGTAAAATTGACGGTTCAATCTTCCGACCAATGCTCGAATACCATCGAAAAACAAGTGAAGTCATTCGATTTCCCAATAGTTGATTTTACTATTTCGCCAACACAATGTGTCGGTAAAGAAATTAATTTTACAGACATCAGCTATACACCGGATGGCACACCTATTACACAATGGAATTGGTATTTTTCAGGTCAGGCTACTTCTACACAACAACATCCAACTTATGCTTTTAACCAGCAAGGAAATTATACCATACAATTAACGGCAAAAAATGCAGTAGGTTGTTCCGGAACAAAATTACGTTCAGTTGCCGTTTCTGATCCACCAATTCCGGCATTTACTTTTTCACCACAAAACGGTTTGCCACCATTAATTGTCAACTTTATTAATCAAACAGTAACCAGCAGTAATTTTATTTGGGATTATGGCGATGGAAGTCCAACATATATTGGTAATACAGCACCACCACACACATATAGCACTTTAGGAACTTATCCAATTAAATTAATTGCAACAGATTTTAAAGGCTGCTCCGATTCGGTCGTCAAACAAATATTAGTAGATAAAGCTATAGTAGATGCTGTGTTAACAGGCATCACTGTTATTCCTGATGGAGAATACTATAAAGTACAAATTACGGTTGTGAATAATAGCAATGTCGAAATCCGAAATTTAGGGTTGGCAATGCAGTTAGGAGGAGGCGCTCAAGTAGTGGAGAATTGGACAGGCAGTTTGTTGCCGGGTGCTGACTTAATTTATAATTTTATTGGGAAAATTAAATTGAATGAAAGTGCAGTACCTGTTGTTTGTGCAACAATAGAAAATGTAAATAATTATACAACAGAGACTAGAATTGATAACAATAGCACTTGTAAAGAAGTAGTGGTTGGCGATTTTGCCATAATCAATATGTATCCAAATCCGGCAGAGACAAGCATAAATCTTGGTATTATGCTACCAAAAGCAGGTGAAGTAAATATCCGATTTATTGATATGCTCGGACATATTATGTATAGTAGCAACTTTTACGGAGCAAAAGGTTATAATGCATTTTCGATGACAACTATGCCACTCAATGCCGCTATATATGTAGCAGAAATTACATATAATGGTCAAACGTTGCGTCAGAAATTTATGCGAAAAGATAAATAAGATTAAGCGTTTCTGATGCTTTCAACAATAGCAATAGAAGGTCTAACATCATCAATCTTAAATCCTTGTTGATTTAATATGGCTTGATAAGAGGCTGTGTGTAAATCGCTGAAACCATTCGTAAATTCTATAGTTTTGTCGCCAATGTTGATTTGACGTTTAGTAGAATAACCGCTTTCAATATTCAAATGCCAATGTACTTCTGCGTGTTTTAATTTCAGGATTCCGATGCTTTCAAGGGCATTATTTTTTTCTACTTGAATAGATTCTACATCGCCAAATAACCAATAAGCTAAGTCGAACAAATGCACACCTATATTGGTGGCAATTCCACCGGATTTCTCGATGTTTCCTTTCCAACTTTTATGATACCAATTTCCACGCGGCGTAAAATATTCAATTTTTGCTTGATAAAATTCCTGATGATTTTCTTCAATTTCTTTTTTTAAATCCAACAACAAAGGATGCAAACGCAGTTGTAAAATAGTATAAATTTGTTTATTGGTATATGTTTGCGCATCGGCTAAATTTTGCAGACTTTCTGTTGTTAAACCCAAAGGCTTTTCACAAATAACATCGGCATTTAATTTTAATCCGGCGTAACAATGAGCCTCGTGTAAGTGATTAGGCGAACAAACCACCAAGTAATCGATGCTTGTTTTGTCCATCAAAAAATCATAGAAAGCAAACTCATCTGTAAAAAATTCGCAAGCAGGAAAATAAGCATCTAAAATGCCAACAGAATCTGCAATATCTAAAGCAGCCACTAAATTGCCACCTACTTCTTTTATAGCATTTAAGTGTCGAGGCGCGATATATCCGGCAACGCCGATGAGTGCAAAATTAGCCATTTGCAATAATTTTTCCTTTTTCCAAAGATAAGCAATGTGTAATGATGTCGGGAATTTCGTGCGAATAATGTGATGTAAAAATCAGTGTTTGTGTTGGCTGAAGATTTGAACACAACCATTCATTACATCGTGCAATAGTTTGTTCATCTAATCCTTGGTAAGGCTCGTCTAAGATGAGTAATTCCGGCTGTTTGATGATGGCGCGTAAAAATAAAACCAAGCGTTGTTCGCCTTGAGATAAACTTAAAAAATATCGATTTCTCAACTTGTTCATGCTGAAATATTCAAGAATAGATTCTATGTATTGAAGTTGATTATCGTTTAATTTTTTTAATAAAGTTAACGTATCTGTATAGCCGGTTCCAATAGTTTCTATTACGGTTAAGGGCTCGTTAAAATGCAAATGAAACTCAGGTGATAAATAGCCGGTTCGTGTTTTTATTTCCCAAATACTTTGTCGGTTTCTCGGTTGACCAAAAAGCTGAATGTCATATTTATATGCTTGTGGATGATCGGCATATAACAAGCTCATCAACGTTGATTTTCCGGAACCGTTTTCGCCAACAATTGCCCATTTTTCTCCTTTAAAAACTTGCCAAGAAATATCATCTAAAACAATTTTATGATGATACGAAATGAAAATATGATTCAATTCGATTATTTGGTCGAGCGAAGTGTTTTGTTCTTTCTTTATAAAAGAGATTGCTCGATTATAAGAAGGGACAGAAATTGCTTTTTTATTTTCGACAGCAAATTTGAAATTCTTTTTGAGCGTTAAAACATGCGTTGTCGAAGCAGCAAATATTGGATAGTTTGTTGTGTAGATAACAGGCTTTCCTTGTTGAATAAGTGTATCTATTAACTGAAAAATACTTTCTCTACTTTTTGCATCAATGCCGATGAATGGATTATCTAATAAAAATAATTGAGCAGAAGATTGAATTGCTTTTATAAGAATGGCTTTGTTTTTTTGCCCGTTCGACAATTGAATAAACGGAACAGTTAGCAAATGATTTAAAGTATATTTTTCTAATAACTCTTTTATTTTTTTCTGTTGAATAATATCAAGTGCTTGTACTTGAAGAAAATCTTCCAATGTAAATTCATCATCAGAGTAAGTAGTGTAATAGCGTTGTTGATAGTAATAGTCGGTTCGCTTAATCCATTTTTTATCATCAGAAAAAGAGATATACTCAACATCTATTTGCGTTAGATTATCAGTAAATATTAAACTTCCATCTTTCGCAGATAAAAATTCTAATCCGGCGAGCAACTTTAGTAAAAAAGTTTTTCCGGTTCCAATATTGCCGAGAATTGCCCAATTTTCTTGTGGTTTGATTGTCCACATAAAATCAGAAAAAATGGGTTGTTGATTTTTTGAAAACTGATGAATGGAAAGTTGAAATGCCAAAATCTTTATGCTTTTATGTAAATGCGATGATCTTCTAAAATGTATTCTGTTTGTTCGATTGGACAAACTGTTTTATGCTGATTTCCAAACTGCAATTTATTACCGCAACGACAAACCCAAGCATCTTGTCGCGCCGGATTTCCTTTCATCAACGCAAACGGCAACACATCTTTTGTAATAACCGCACCTGCACCGATAAACGCATATTCGCCAATAGTTACGCCACAAACAATAGTTGCATTGGCACCTATGCTTGCTCCTTTTTTTATTAAGGTTTTTCGGTATTCGTTTTTGCGTTCTATAAAACTTCTTGGATTAATTACGTTAGTAAAAACGACCGAAGGACCAATAAAAACATCATCTTCGCAGCAGACACCTTCATAAATGGAAACGTTGTTTTGTACTTTTACATTATTGCCTAAAACGACATTGTTGGCAACAAAAACATTCTGACCAAGGTTGCATTTTTCACCAATTTGTGCTTGCATCACATGGCAGAAATGCCATATTTTACTATGGTTTCCGATAGTTGCGCCATTTTCTACAATGGCAGTTTCGTGTATAAAAACATCATTCATACGCAGAAAAAAAGGAGATGACACATGCACAAATATACATTATTTGTTCGTCTGTAAGTTCAGGAAAAATGGGAATTGATAAA
>JAGQYE010000134.1 GCA_020436225.1 Bacteroidota bacterium
ATTTTCAATCACTTCCATAGAATGTAAAAAGGAAACGTGTTTTTTCTGTGATTGAGCCCATTCTAATAAGTAACTTTTAGGATCAGTAATGCTCTTTTGGAATTGTTGCATATCAAAATCTTTTAACAGCAATTGCTCTAACAAAGCACTTACTTTTTCCATTCCATAATCTAAATAATAAGCACCAATTAATGCTTCAAATGCATTTCCTAAGATATCTTTTGCCAATAAAAATTGAGTATGTGAAAGTTTATGACGCAAATATTTATCCATTCCAATATCCCAGCCAATCTTATTCAAATTCTTTCTGTTAACTATAGAAGCTCTGGCTTTTGTAAGAATGCCTTCATCTTTTTTTTCGGTCAACTTAAATAAATATTCTGCCACAAAGAGGTGAATTACTGAATCACCTAAAAATTCTAAACGTTCATTTTTTTCCTCTTTCTTTTTGGTATAGGAAGAATGAGTAAAAGCTTTAATATAATTATCCTCAGAAGATTTAGGATATAATTGCAAACGCTCATATATAGGCGAAAAAATAAATATTTTAGGAGGAGAAGAACGGAAAAGTTTTCTTATGAACGAGAACATTGGAATTTTTATGACAATATGAAGCTATAAAAAAAATTCAACAAAACCGACTAAAAACTATAGAAACATTATGGCCACCAAATCCGAAGTTATTAGATAATACCACATCTATTTGTCTTTTTTGTGCTTGATTTGGAGTAAAATTGAGTTGTTTGTTTAAAGCATCATCCAACATAAACTGATTTATTGTGGGTGGCACAATTTGATGCTGTATGGCTAAAACAGACGCAATAGCTTCAATAATACCGGCTGCGCCCATCAAATGTCCGGTCATCGACTTAGTAGAGCTAATGTTTAATTTTTGAGCATGCTCGCCAAAAACTTGCTCGATGGCTTTTACTTCAGACACATCTCCTAACGGCGTAGAAGTTCCATGTACATTGATATAATCAACTGCTTGATTTTCTATTTGTGCATCTTGGAGTGCATCTTGCATCACACGTACCACGCTTTCTCCATCCGGATTTGGTGCTGTAATATGATAGGCATCTGCATTAATAGCACCACCTGAAACTTCTGCATAAATAAGAGCATTTCGTTTTTGTGCGTGTTCCAAGCTTTCCAAAATCATACATCCACTTCCCTCGCCCATCACAAAGCCATCACGACCGGCATCAAAAGGACGAGAAGCAGTTTTAGGATCTTCATTTCTTTCTGAAAGTGCTTTCATTGCACTAAAAGCACCAATGGAAACTTCCGTAATTGCTGCTTCAGCACCACCTACCACCACCACATCTGCCTTTCCTAAACGAATATAATTCATAGCTTCAACCAACGAAGCAGTAGAACTTGCACAAGCAGCCACAACAGAGAAATTAACGCCTTTAAATCCATATTTTATAGAGATATATCCACCAACTAAATCCAACAATGTTTTAGGTGCAAAAAACGGACTAAAATATCTCGGATTTCTTCCATTGCTGAAATATTGAAATAATTCTTGCTCGAAAGTTTGAATACCACCAAATCCTGAAGTAAATAAAACGCCAACTCTCGTTTTATCTAATGCTGCATAATCTAATAATTGAGCATCTTGAATGGCTTCTGCTGAAGAAATTAATGCATATTGAGCAAATGCATCTAACTTTTTTAATTCTTTTTTGTCGAAATAATTTTCAGCTTGATAATTTTTAAGTTCACAAGCAATTTGTGTCCTGAATTTTGTCGTATCAAATCGTGAAATAGTGTCTGCTCCACTAACGCCATTTACTAATCCTTGCCAAAAATCTACAACAGAATTTCCTAACGGTGTAATGGCGCCCATGCCTGTTACCACTACTCGTTTAAGATTCATATAAATAATTTAAGGATTACATTCTCATTAAAGAAAATTAGATTTCTTTTTCAAGGAAAGAAAAAAGACTTAAGCGTTGGCTTCTAAGAAGGCAATTGCTTCGCCTACTGTTTTAATTTTGTCGGCTTGTTCATCCGGAATGATAATATCAAATTCTTTCTCAAATTCCATTATCAGTTCAACAGTTTCTAAAGAATCTGCCTTTAAATCAGTTTCAAAACTTGCTTCCGGGGTAACTTCGCTCTCTTCTACAGATAATTTATCGACAATTATACTTCTGACTCGATCTGCAATAGTTGACATCTTTTTTAGGTTTATTTTGAATCGCAAAAATAACGTTATTTTTTCAATTATCTAAATTAGGAGGTTAAAAAATACGACTATCAGCAATCTGATAATCAACCAATTAATTTATGTTATCGCAAAATGTTGAAAACGCTGTTCGGTAATTCCATTTTTACTTTCTAAAATTGTGTTTGTATGGCAACGAAATTTTCAATAGAAGTAGAATTGGATTTTCAGATTTGGGGCATCAATTCCAATATGGAAGATTATCGCCTTTGCTGGCACTTGAATCATTATTTAGGTTGGCAACTAAAACGCGTAAACGATGTTGAACTAAAACACAGAGCAACTAAAGAACTTTGGCGATTTAATGCATACAAATACAATAACGAGTTGGATATGTACATGCTCGAATTGATTCAAAATAAGAAAATTGGAAATGTGCTGATTCCGGAACTTAAAAACATAGATTTCTTGTTTCTATTAAGTGGAGAAGAAGAATATTTCGGCGAAAAAGAATTTACCGACTTGTTAACTAAAATTCCGGGCGTACAATCGACAATCCGTTTGGAATTAAATTCTCTAAAATCCAGACATAATTTACTATACAGACACTTTAATGAACACAGCTAAAAGAAAAACGAAAATTATTGCTACTATTGGTCCTGCCAGCAATACTTATCCCAAACTTGTTGAATTATATAAAAGTGGAGTCAACGTTTTTCGGTTGAATTTTTCACACGGCAAGCACGACGATCATGAAAAAGTAATTCAATATATTACACAACTAAATAATGAATACAATGCACATGCTTGCATTTTAGCCGATTTGCAAGGTCCGAAACTCAGAACAGGCATCATGCAAAATAATGCCATTGAGTTGGTAGAAGGAAAAACTATAAAAGTTACGAATAAAGATATTATTGGTACAAAAGCAATTTTTTCTGTTACGTATGAGCATTTGAGCAGCGATTTAAAAGTAGGCGAATTTATCTTGATTGACGATGGAAAATTGGAATTGCAAGTCGCTCAAATAATAGATGAAAACACCATAGAATGTACCATCATTTCGGGTGGAATTTTATCTTCAAAAAAAGGATTTAATTTACCGAATACTAAAATTTCTTTACCGAGTTTAACCGATAAAGATAAAGCCGATTTAGATTTCATTATTACGCAACCTATTGATTGGCTTGCGCTTTCTTTCGTTAGGACAGCTAAGGAAATTAATGAGCTTCGTGAAAAAATTTTAGCAAAAGATGCTTCCTTAAAAATTGTGGCAAAAATAGAAAAACCGGAAGCCGTTCAACACATCGACAGCATAATAAAAGCCAGCGATGCCGTGATGATTGCACGCGGCGATTTAGGTGTAGAAGTTGCGATGGAAGAAATGCCTTTAATTCAAAAAAACATCATCGAAAAATGTATCCGACAAGCGAAACCTGTAATAATTGCTACACAAGTAATGGAAAGCATGATTGATATGCCAAGACCTACAAGAGCAGAAATAACAGATGTTGCCAATGGTGTTTTAGATGGTGCTGATGCCATTATGTTGAGTGGCGAAACTTCAGTTGGAAAAAATCCGGCAAAAGTGATACAAACTATCGATAAGATTATTTTGCGCACAGAACAAGAAAATAAGATTTACAACAAACATTTATTGCCTGATAAAAATTCAAAAACATTTTTGTCGGATGCAATTTGTTTCAATGCTTGTAAAATTGCCGACGATGTAGGTGCCAGAGCTATAAATGGTATGACGTATTCCGGTTATACCGCATTTATGTTGGCTTGCAACAGGCCGAAAGCTGACATTCATATTTTTACAAGTAATAAAAAATTGCTCAATACACTTAGTTTAGTTTGGGGCGTTGATGTGTATTTCTATGATAAATTTGTCAGTACAGATGAATCTATTGACGATATTATTGAAATTCTAAAAACGAAAAACTTAGTAAACACCGCCGATATTATCGTCAGCACGGCCAGCATGCCAATTCGCGGAAGAGGCAGAACCAATATGGTTAAAATCAGCAAGATAAAATAAGACTTTTTGAAGTTTTGGTTCAATTTTGCGTTAAAATTGTTTACTATAAATTTAACTTTCAAAAGCACTATTCTTACAACTTCTTAACATTATATTTTTGCTTATATAACAAAAATAATTTAACTTTGCGTTAGTAAACAATCAAGTCTAAGTTTTAGAAACATCTTAAAAAGCCCTTTCATAAACATAGCATTTATATGAAAGGTTATTTGATTTTTATACTCTGCGTTTTATTTACGTTTTCATCTGCAGAAACATTTGCAGCTAAGAAATATCGAAAAAGTTCTAAAAGCAACATTTATGTCGGAAAGAAATTCAAAGGTCATAAATGCCCAAGAAAACGACAAATCATCAACGCTAAATATTTCTAATCAGCGTTTCTACTTCTAAGTAATTCTATAAATTCTTTACAAGCTAATCCGGGTTGCTCGTTTTTCATAAAATTTTCGCCGATTAAAAATCCTTGAAAACCATTTTTTCTAAAATGTAAAAGTGTTTCAATATTCGAAATACCGCTTTCCGCTACTTTTACAAAATCGTTTCCCAATGTATTTGCCATACGAATTGATTGCTCGATATCGACTTCAAAAGTTTTTAAATTTCTGTTGTTGATGCCAATCATATCTACTTTGTGATACACGTGATTCAATTCTTGTTCATCATGCAATTCCAATAACACCTGTAGGTTTAAACTTTTTGCTAAATCAGTAAATTGTTTGACTTGTTGCGGAGAAAGTATTGCCGCAATCAACAACACCACATCGGCACCGATAGCTTTTGCTTCAACGAATTGATATTCATCTATCATAAAATCTTTGCGTAGCAATGGAATATTTACGCTATCTCTTACGTTTGATAAATCTTGTTTACTTCCACCGAAAAACATTTCATCTGTCAGCACTGAACTGCCTGCAACGCCGGCTTGTTCGTATTGCGGAACAATATCTAAAGAAGAAAAATTATCATTGATGATACCTTTAGATGGCGATTTTTTTTTGAACTCGGCAATAATTCCTGAGCTATTGGTTTGTGTAATTCTTTCGGTTAATGAAAAAGTTGGTCGAATAAAAAATGAAGTTTTTTCTAAATGAGCAATATTATGTTGTTGTTTAGAAATTTCAATTTCTATTTTTTTTTGTGCAACAATTTTATCGAGAATGTTCATGAATTATTTTTTGTGTTATTTTTCGATAAACACAACATCTAAATTTTTAATTTTTGTAAAAGCTGCATCGGCTGTAAGAATTGGTAAATTAAAATACATGGAAGTTGCGGCAATAATAGCATCTGGAATTTTTATTTTCTGTTGTTGCATTAGTTGAATAGCTTCTTTTTGGATTACATCATTATGATTTAATTTATTACATACTTGTAATAATTGATTTATGATTTTGTTGTGTTGTTTCGTGTTTTTATTATTTCCTAAAAGTTCTAACTCAGTAATGTAGCAAAATTCCATTTATCATTAACAAAAGGTATAACAATTGGATTTTCTTCTAATAAGTAAATAAAGATGTTCGTATCTACTAAATAATCAATTCCACTCATCTCTTTTTTTCTTTTGAAAAGCAATTCCATCTAATTCTCGTTTCAATTTCCCATAGAAATCTTTTACAGAGGCATCATCACCTCGTTTTTTAGACAATCTGCTTACTGCTTTTTTTATTTCCTTAATAGAAGTTTTCTTATTTATTGTAATAACCATAAGACACACCTTTATTCAAAAATAAGCAATAATTGAAAAACAATCATTAATTTTTTACTGTTTTCAATTTTTTCAAACATTGATAAGCATTTCCATCTTTCAAACTTTGCTTCGCTTTTTCCAATGCTGATTTATATGTGCAATTTTCGTGAATGGAAATTGCCAACGCTGCATTTGCCAACACTACATTATTTTGCGCTTCTGTTCCTTTTCCTTTTAAAATATTCAAGAATAATTTTGTATTCGCTGCGACACTGTTTCCTCCTTCAATTTCGTTTGGTTTAATCTTTTTAAATCCGAAATCTTTAGTGCTTAGAAGTTGAATATTTTTTCTTGTAAAAACTTGTGTATCGCCTGTTAAAGAGATTTCATCGTAACCGTCCACTGCATGCACAATAGCAAAATTAGAATCAGTTGATTTTAATACAGCGCGATATAGTTTTCCCAAATACGCACTATGCACGCCAACTATTTTTGTGCTTGGATGGCAAGGATTAATAACAGGTCCTAAAATATTAAATATAGTTTTGGTTTGCATTTGCTTGCGCACCGGCGCCACGTTTTTCATCGCCGGAAAAAACAAAGGTGCATGCACAAACGTGATATTACTTTTGGCTAATTGCTGATTTAATCCGTCTTGTGTAGTCGCAAATTGTACACCTAAATTTTCTAACACATTGGACGAACCGGAAACTGAAGAAAATCCGTAATTGCCAATTTTTGCTACTTTAATGCCCGCACCTGCACAAACAAAACAAGCTAAAGTAGAAATATTAAACGTGTTTTTTCCATCGCCGCCGGTGCCAACAATATCTAAGATTTTATCGGTATCTAAGTGGATTGGAATTGCTATATCCAACATCGCTTTTCTGAAACCATTAAATTCTTGTGCAGTTGGAACGCGCATATTATACAC
>JAGQYE010000135.1 GCA_020436225.1 Bacteroidota bacterium
GCCAACACCGTATATAAAAAATAGCGGTTTAGGTGCAAGCTTGAACCGCTTTTGCATTTAATTAAGTATCTTGCTTCCCGAAAAATCAGTACTTAAAATCCGCTACTTTTCATATACAAGACCGTTGTATGCAAGTGTAAAAAGACAAAACTCGATGCTTTGAAATAAAAGATTAATTAATAGAAAGAAAAATTTATTGATTTGGTGCTTCGTAAAAAGGTCAGTGCATATTGAGGGTAATTTATTTTGTTTTTTCTCTCCCCCCCACAAAGACAAAAGAAACCCAACCGCACAAAACAACACATTTGCAAACCGCTGCAAGCCAGCCCTGCAATCCAAAGTTTGCAAAAGAGTTGTTTTTTTGCCTGCGCTACATTAGCTTAATCATTGTACATTTACATTTATGAAAGGTAAAACAGATAAAAAATTAGAACAAAAGAATATCAAACCAACCGCTATGCGCCAATTGGTTTACGAGATTTTAGAAAAACAAAAGAAAGCATTAAGCCTTTATGAAATAGAACAGCAGTTTGACAATGTTGAAAGGTCAACTATATTTCGTACGCTCAAGACGTTTCAGGACAACTACCTTATTCACAGCATTGACGATGGTACGGGAGCGGTAAAATATGCCTTGTGCGATGATGATTGTACCTGCAAACCCGATGACCTTCATATTCATTTTTTATGCAATAAATGCGGTCAAACTCACTGTATGAAAGACATGCCAGTTCCAAAGATGGATTTAGCAGAAGGCTTCTCGTTTGAAAATGCCAATTTTGTGGTAAAAGGAATTTGCCCTAATTGCCGATAAAACTTTGCAATACTGTTGCACGTACTCATTCAGTAGTTTTGTTACATAATTTTTAAAAGTTATGCTATGAAACAAACATTCACTATTCTATTACTTCTTTTTTCAACAGGTTTATTATTCGCACAAAACAAAATAACTTTTGAGGTAAAAGAAGAATCTGGCGAATCCTTAATTGGAGCAAGTGTAATTATTGAAGGAACGACGACAGGAACAATTACAAATAATGAGGGTTTTGCAAGATTGGAGAATTTACCCAATGGCGAAATAGAGTTTGTAATTTCTTTTGTCGGCTTTGAAGAAAAGGAAATTACTTTATCTTTTCCAGATGACAACAACAAAACGATTGAAGTTGAGCTGGAAGAAGGAGAAGAACTTGAAGAAGTTGTAATTGCAGCAACAAGGTCTTCCCGAACAATTCAGGATATTCCAACAAGAATTGAAGCAATTACAGGCGAAGAATTAGGCGAAAAAGCAGCTATGAACTCAACAAATATTGGCATGCTTTTAAGAGAAACCACAGGTGTGCATATGCAGCAAACCTCACTTAGTTCTGGAAATATGAGTATTCGCATTCAGGGTTTGGATGGTCGATACACACAAATATTAAAAGATGGAATGCCACTTTATGGTGGTTTCGCCGGTGGGTTATCTATTATGCAAATACCACCGCTTGACTTAAAGCAAGTTGAGCTAATTAAAGGGAGTAATTCTACTTTGTACGGTGGTGGAGCAATTGCAGGTTTGGTAAACCTTGTAACCATACGACCAGAAGAGGAAGCAAAGCTTGATGTTATGCTAAATCAAACAAGTGCTTTGGGTACAACTGGCAATTTGTTTTATGCGCAGAAATACGGAAAAGTTGGTCTTTCAGTTTATGGCTCAGCTAATAATCAAATCGCATTCGACCCCGACGAAGATGGTTTTTCAAATATGCCCAAAGCGCAAACTTTTAGTCTAAATCCAAAATTCTACTACTACTTCAATCCTAACACTGAATTAAGTTTAGGGTTAAACACTACCATCGATAATAGAACGGGTGGAGACATGGAAGTGATAAAGGGAAACACAAGTACTGAACATATTTTTTCCGAAGAAAATAAATCGGAACGTTATGCTACGCAATTAAGTTTTCGGAATACAACCGATGACAGAACATTCTCTTTTAAAAATAGTGTTTCCTATTTTGACAGAAAACTAAGTATTCCAGACTACCGATTCAGTGGAAATCAATTATCCAGTTTTACCGAAGCCATATACAATTTGCATAAAAACGATAATACAGAATGGCAATTGGGATTAAACCATTATCTCGAACAGTTTACAGAGACAGACGCTGACTCATATTCTGCAAGAGATTATACACATAACACCTTTGGTGGCTTTATTCAAAACACTACCGATTTTAGTAAAAAACTTGGGTTAGAAACTGGCTTACGAACCGACTACAATGCTGACTATGGGACATTTGTGCTGCCACGTTTTTCATTGTTATTTAAACCTAACAATAAATTAAGTTCACGACTTGGCGGTGCTATGGGTTACAAGCTTCCTACAATTTTCACCGAAGATGCTGAGAGAATTTATTATCGGGATATTCAACCATTATCAAAAGACCTGGTAGATGCAGAAACTTCAATAGGAGGAAATTTCGATATAAATTACAAAACCGCATTGGGCGATGAAATGACTTTCTCAATCAACCAACTCTTCTTTTTGACTCAGCTAAAAAATGCATTGGTTTTACGGGAAGACGAAACAATGGGCATGGCTTATTTTGAAAGCGCTGATGGTAACATTTTAAGTTCAGGCTTTGAAACCAATATAAAACTAACATACGACGATTTTAAACTCTATTTAAACTACGCCTTTGTTAATACCGAATTACAATACGATAATATCAATAACCAGAAACCACTTACACCAAAGCACAATGCGGGTGCAGTATTATTCTATGAAATTGAAGAAAAATGGTCTGCTGGATATGAGGTTTATTACACTGGGAAACAGTTCGATAATTTATACAATCAAAAAACAGATTATTGGACAATGGGAATAATGATTATGCGACATTGGGAACGTTTATCTTTATTCGTGAATTTCGAGAACTTTACAAACGTTATGCAATCTGATTTTGAACCTTTGGTTTTGCCGCCAACAAATAATCCTACTTTCCCTGATATTTGGGCACCGGCTGATGGATTTGTATTTAATGGAGGAATAAAACTTAGATTATCAGGCGACAATGATTAAATCAGAATACCACATATCGAAAATGGATTGTCCATCCGAAGAAAACATGATTCGTATGAAGTTGGATGGAATAGAGGTTATCAGGAAATTGGAATTCGATATTGAAAATCGCAATCTTACTGTTTTTCATTCTCGGGAAGATGAAGAAATATTATCGCGTCTGGAATCATTAAACTTTGGAGCAAAACATACATATTCAAGTTCTATTGATGAAAAGGAAGTAACAATAGAAAGTTCCGATGTACAATCAAAACTGTTATGGACGATACTCATAATTAATTTTGGATTTTTCATAATTGAAATGACTACCGGACTTATTTCAAAGTCAATGGGTTTGGTGGCAGATTCTTTAGACATGTTAGCTGATTCTTTTGTATATGGATTAAGTCTTTGGGCAGTTGGTTCAACAGTTCTGAGAAAAAAGAAAGTTGCACGTTGGAGTGGTTATTTTCAATTATCCTTAGCCTTTTTAGGTATTATAGAAGTGGTAAGACGATTTATAGGTTCTGAAGAAATGCCAGACTACAGAATTATGATTGGAGTTTCAGTTTTAGCATTAACTGCCAATGCCATCTGTTTGTACCTACTCCAGAAATCGAAAAGTAAAGAAGCACACATGAAAGCCAGTATGATTTTTACTTCCAACGATGTAATAATAAATTCAGGAGTTATTTTAGCTGGTGTATTGGTGTTGCTGACCCAATCAAAATATCCTGATTTGATTGTTGGTTCTATTGTTTTTTTGATTGTATCTCAGGGTGCATTTAGAATATTGAAACTTGGGAAATGATAGCCATCCCTTTTTGTAAGCACATTGTCAAGTCGCACGAGCCACTCTAAACCTAAACTTGCCAAAGAGCTTACAAAGCCAACCCTAATTACCGCCTTTAAGGGCGGTTTGGGGATTTACCCACCCACAAAAACAAAATAAATTTGTACTCCGAATCAACGTCTGTGCAGATTGATAAGAAAACTGTTAAATTTGTTAAAACTTGAGACGGATTGACTTTGAAGGATAAACACCAGCATACAACAAAGTGTATAAATCATTGGGCGGTTTGTGCTGATTTCAAGTGTGTTACATTTAATAAACTGCGTAGCGGTTTGACAGGAAAGTGCTTCGAAATGCCCAACGCTTCATACACCAACCGTTATGGGTTAGTTTAATTAGACAAAAACAAAAACTTGAGTTTGAATGAAAAATTAATATTTATGAAGAAATTAATTATTTCAATAGTTTCATTAATTGTATTAACAAGTTGCATCTCAAAAAACAGATATACGGAATTAGAAGACAGATACCATTCTTTGACTGAAGAAAATATCAAATTGACTGAAGAGGTCTCCAAGCTTAAAACACAAATTGATGAATTGGAAAATGGTGAAGAGCGTTTAGTAAACCTTGCAAAAAATTCATATAATGAAGGGAAATATTCTTTAACTAATAAATACATAAAACAGCTTAAAGAAAAACATCCAGAATCAAAAGAAATCAGCTATTTCAACAGACTCCAACCGACTTTAAATAAAAAGATAAAACAAGAATTAGCAAAGAGAGAAAAAGCCATTCAAGACAGTATAAAGCTTGCTAATATTAATAATCTGGGAATATGGGAATTAGGCTATTATGTTGATGATTTTGGTGAACCAACAAAAGAGGCATATATTTCAACTGACTTATATGGTACTTTTAGTAATTCAGCCACAACAAATTCTAATTTAAAAGTTAGATTTCTAATCGATAAAAAAAGCATAAGAATTCAACTTTATGAATATGCAGGAAATCATCCAATAAAAGGTGAAGGATTTATCTATTTTAAAATTAGGGATAAAAACGATAAAGAACACGAAATCAAAGCTTACAACAGTGATTATGGTAACACAACTGTTGAACAAGAATATTTTTATACGTTAAAGAAAATATTGCTGACAGGTGGGAGAATAAAGTTTATGGCGGAAGCCGATAAATATGGGTCACCAAGCATTTATAAATTTACTATAGAAAATGCTGATTGGCTTGAGAATGCAATAACAAAAATGAATTTAAAAAATGCTGGGAAATAGTACTTTGAATAAAAAACCAACCCATAACAGCAAGTATATCACATAGCCGCATAGCGGTCATTAAGACAAAGAATTGTAAAATTGAAAATAATACAAATCAAAATAAATCAGAGTAAGGAACGGCTACATGCCATACTTGCAACACGTTGGCACTTAATAAAAATAAATGAAGAGAATAAGGAGAATTATAGAAACAAATCTGACCGGTAAAAAAGTACTACTGCTTTTTATTCTAACAAATATTGTTTACGCAGTAATGCTGACAGTTACAATTCCAAAAACAATGACATTTTCAAATGGTCTGAAATTATTGGACATGATGCCATTAGGATACGATTTTGAATATATAAACATGCTTTTCGAGACTTTAGGAGAAAATGGAAGGCAGGTTTATTTAACGAATCAACTTCCTGTCGATATGATTTATCCGTTTTTCTTTGGAGTAAGCTATTGCCTATTGATTGGATACTTTTTAAATAAACTAAACAAACTAAACTCTGTCTTTTTCTTTCTCTGCTTCTTACCTCTAATAGCAGGAATAGCTGATTATGCCGAGAATTATGGAATCTTTACAATGTTGAACAATTTTCCTGATTTTTCGCCAATTACAGCTAAAGTAACAAATGTTTTTTCAGTGGTTAAAAGTATGTCAACAACAGTCTTTTTTGTTGCATTGACTTTAATTCTACTCATGTTTGGAATAAAAAAAATAAAAGAAAGAACAAAAACAGGTGCTAACACTGTTTAAAATGCATTATAACGCATTTTATACCATCCGTTGGCAATAATATTGAAATGAGAAAACTCACAATCATAGTTTTATTGTATAGCCTAATATTATTAGCATGTAAGAATGAGAAAAACTATATTATTCCGGTTGACTTTAGTGTTTTATTTCCTGATTCCACCCCTGCTGTTCCGGATTTGTAATCCGGAACAAACTATCAATGGATTTAAAATCCATCACCTATCCTTGTTATCCGTAGCGTCCGCTGCTACGGACTATTAGTTATCATAACCACTTCACCCAACCCAATAGATGCGAAGCATCTACCTTCCGGCCTTAGCGTTTTTCCGTAGCTTTTTCAATCCGAAGCACTGCAAGGATGGCCTCGTGTAAGAAACCCTTGAACCACTACAGCCAACCCAATAAATGCGAAGCATTTACCGCGCGTAGGCCCGGCAAAACGCGAAGGCCACAAAGGCCGTGAATCGGCAACACTTAGAAATGCAATAAAGGCGCTTGCGTTTCCTGACATTTATCGTCAGGGCTACTTTATTAGCAGTTCTTAGTGTTGCCGAGAGAGCGCAAGCATTCGTTTTGCCTTGATTCCTGCCCGCCCACTGGCGGGTTTGGTTCCTTTGTGTCCCTGTCCGCCCC
>JAGQYE010000136.1 GCA_020436225.1 Bacteroidota bacterium
AAAATGGATACGAACCAACTTAAAAGGTGCACATGTAAGTGGTGGTGTTTCTAATGTTTCGTTTTCTTTCAGAGGAAATAATGCGGTTCGCGAAGCGATGCATTCCGCATTTCTTTATCATGCAATTAAAGAAGGCATGGACATGGGCATCGTTAATCCAAGCATGTTGGAAGTATATGACGACATCGACAAAAATTTATTGGAACGTGTAGAAGATGTTTTATTAAACAGGAGAGAAGATGCAACAGAACGATTATTGGAATTTGCCGAAACCGTAAAAAATTCTTCTAAGAAAAAAGAAGAAGATTTAACGTGGCGAAACCAACCTGTAAACGAGCGATTAAAACATGCCTTAGTAAAAGGAATTGTTGACTTTATTGAAGTTGACACAGAAGAATGTCGTTTGCAGTATGACAAACCATTAAGTGTTATCGAAGGTCCGTTGATGGATGGCATGAATGTCGTCGGCGATTTATTTGGTGCAGGAAAAATGTTCTTGCCACAAGTAGTAAAATCGGCGCGTGTTATGAAAAAATCAGTGGCTTACCTATTGCCATTTATGGAAGCCTCTATTGATGATAATGCCAGCAACAAACAAGGAAAAATTTTATTGGCAACAGTAAAAGGCGATGTGCACGATATTGGAAAAAATATCGTTGGTGTGGTTTTGGCATGTAATAATTTTGAAGTAATAGATTTGGGTGTGATGGTGCCTTGCGAAAAAATATTAGACACTGCCGAAAAAGAAAAAGTAGATATTGTTGGGTTGAGTGGATTAATTACACCTTCATTGGATGAGATGGTTTTTGTAGCCAAAGAGATGAAACGAAGAGGCATGAAACAACCTTTATTAATTGGTGGTGCCACGACTTCTAAAATTCATACTGCTGTAAAAATTGAACCAAATTACGACAAAGCAACTATACATGTTTTAGATGCATCGCGTAGTGTACCAGTTGCCAGCAGTTTGCTAAACCCGGAAAATAAAATAAAATTTGAAGCTGATATTCGTGCCGAATATGAGATGATGCGCCAACGACATTTGAGCAAGCAAGTCATCAAAGATTATTTAAGTATTGAAGATGCACGAAAAAATAAATTGCAATTAGATTGGGAAAATTATACACCACAAAAACCTGCATTTGTTGGTATAAAAGTGTTTAAAGATTATGATTTATCAGAATTAAGAAGTTATATAGACTGGACACCATTTTTCTCTACTTGGGAATTGCATGGAAAATATCCCAACATTTTAGAAGATAAAATTGTTGGTGTTGAAGCAAAAAAATTACTTAATGATGCCAATGCTTTGTTAGATAAAATAATTAAAGAAAAATGGATAACTGCAAATGGTGTAATTGGATTTTTTGAAGCGAATAGTGATGTCGATGATATTGAATTAAAAGACATCAGCAACGAAGAAACAAGAACAGACAAACGCAAATCGGTGTTGCATCATTTGCGGCAACAAAATAAAAAAGGTGAAGGATTGCCAAATTATTGTTTGAGTGATTTTATCGCACCAAAAGAAAGTGGCAAACAAGATTATGTTGGTGGCTTTGCCGTAACGACAGGAATTGGAATTGAGAAATGGATAAAACATTTCCAAGATACGTTTGACGATTACAACAAAATTATGTTGGCATCTTTAGCCGACCGACTTGCAGAAGCATTTGCTGAACGTATGCATGAGCGCGTGCGTAAAGAGTTTTGGAAATACGACACGACAGAAAATTTATCGAACGAAGAATTAATTAAAGAGAAATACAATGGTATTCGTCCGGCGCCGGGTTATCCTGCCTGTCCGGATCACACAGAAAAGCCGATGTTGTTTAAATTGTTGAATGCCGAAGAAAATACAGGCATTACATTAACAGAAAACAACGCGATGTATCCGGCATCGAGTGTGAGTGGTTGGTATTTTTCGCATCCTGATAGTAAATATTTTGGAATAGGAAAAATTGCAAAAGACCAAGTAGAAGATTACGCTAAACGCAAAAATATGAAAGTAGAAGATATGGAGCGCTGGCTACATAGTGTGTTGAATTATGATGCTTGATTTTCTACCAAGTAGATAGTGTTTTTACCACTAAAGTATCTCTTCCATCGTTTGTTTTTCCAACAGTACGTATATTGATATTACCACTTCCGGCAAATTCAATTAAATTTTGCCGAGAAGCAAATACTTCGTTACTTGGTGCTTTAAATCTTGCCAACTCTTTCCATTGACCACGTTTAAAACTATATAAAATGACATCGCCAACAGTGCCATCCGGTTTTTTCACAACAACAGAAAAATCATCAGCACCATCGCCGTCGATATCATTTTCATTTAACACATTTGCTCCAACTGCATTTGCAATTTCAATTTCAGGTAAGTTTAAATTAGTAAATGAAATTTTTAGGTTTGTAGATAAATATTTTCCAGATGTATCTTGTGTTGGTTTTATAACAATCAATTCTTCTTTTTCTCCATCGCCATTAAAATCGCCTTCTGAAGTATTTTCACTTTCTTCAAATTCTTCAAACAAAGAAACAAATTGAGGTTTGGTGTCGGCTTCTTTATCGCTTTCAACAATGATTCGCCAAGTATCATCCATTTGTTTTTCAAAAATCAAATACGAATGAAATACACTTGGTTTGTTATTTATAGTAACTAATTTTAGAAACTCACATTTGTAGTCTCCTGTATCTGATGGAAAAATGCCGACATGTCCGATGATGCGTTCTCTATAAGAATCAGCATGTGTTATTTTATATTTTTTTGTAGCAACAACTGCATCTCCTGAAGTTCTTTTCTTAAAAAACAAAACTGTGTTGTTGTAAAATTGTGCTAAGCTATCTAAGTTCATACTATCATGTGCGGCATTCCATCTATATACTACACTAATTACTTCTTGTTGCTCTGTAGGTAATAGTTTATATGACTTTGCAATACTATCCGCTTCTGTTTCATTTTCTTTTTGTTGTTTATTTTGTTCGTTATTACATGCAAAAAAGATGCAACTCAAAACACAAATAATAAATATACTTTTACTGATTTTCACTTTTACGATTTATTAAATAAAGATACGGAAAGGAAATTATTTCTGTTCAACTTAATGAAGTTGATTTTTATTTTTTGAAAGTATTCTGTTTTAGCTTCCGATTTTTAAATTTTATTTGCACTTTGAATTATAAAAAATCACTCAACTTTTAAACACTTTTTAACGATATAAAAAGGATTGTTTGGATTTATTAAATATCAAAACAAACTCAAAAGTATTAAAAGAAAAATTAATTAGAAAGTTGTTACTCATGATAGTATTAATTAAATCAACAAGTCAAACTATAAGTAAATATTGATAGTTTGAAGAGTTTTTAAAAAAGAATTTAATTCACCTCAACATCATAGTATAAAAATCAATCTTGTTCTTTTCTATCTTTTCTAGCTGGCCTTCATTCATTTTGATAAAGTTATTCGTTTTATGTTTTCCACAATTATTAACATCTATGAATAACTCACATATTGTATAGATTATTTTTTGTGTTTACTTTTATATTGCAGAAGAGTTAAAGGAGGATTTAAATCTGCATATAAAAAATAAAATACTCCGACAGAATTGTTTCAACTGTTTAAAAAAAAGAAACAAAAAAAACAAAATTAAAAACAATGGCAAAGAAAACAGCAAGCGCAGCAAAAGCTCCAGCTAAAAAGGCTCCAGCCAAAAAAGCAGCAGCTAAAAAGGCTCCAGCTAAAAAAGCTCCAGCTAAAAAAGCTCCAGCTAAAAAAGCTCCAGCTAAAAAAGCTCCAGCTAAAAAAGCTCCAGCTAAAAAAGCTCCAGCTAAAAAAGCTCCAGCCAAAAAAGCTCCAGCCAAAAAAGCTCCAGCCAAAAAAGCAGCAGCTAAAAA
>JAGQYE010000002.1 GCA_020436225.1 Bacteroidota bacterium
CTGTTCAGTGATGTAACTTTGTCCGAAATAAGTAATCACTTCTTGGTCGTAAATCGTGTCGTTTTTCTTGGTGTTGATGATGTAATTTAATGAAGTAATAAATGGAAATTGTTGATGAATAAATTGCATGAGTAGCTCAATTTTTTCTTGCTTATTTTCGGCAAAACAAACGGTTAACATCCATTCATTAAGTGTAGAATTTCTGAAAATCAAATTGCGTAATAATCCTTCGTGAAATTTTAAATTGTAAAAAGTATAGTCGTTTTTTATAGCAAAATCAAAAATGGCATTTCTTATTGCATTTACCTTTTCATCTTGTAAATAACATTTGTCGATGTGTAAAATAGAAGCAAAATTGCCACTAATATGAAACCCTAATGCATTGCGATTAAACGTTTCGCCGCTGTCAATTTGCTCGCGTGTTAGCCAAACTCGATTGGAAAAAGTAAACTCTAATTTATTTCTATAAAATTGCGTTGCCGAGCTACCTAAAATTGGAAGTACGTTTGCTAACGTAGTTTTCCCGATTCGACGAAATGCATCATCTACAATTTGTTGTTTTAATTGAAGTTGATAAGCATAATCGACATGTTGCCATTTACAGCCGCCACAAGTTCCAAAATGTGCACAAAACGGCTTTACTCTTTTCGGAGATGATTGTACAACGTTCACCACATCAGCAAGTGCATAATCTTTTTTCTTTTTGGCAATTTTTATATCGACAATATCGCCTGGAATGGCACTATCCACAAAAACTACTAAATTATCAATTCGAGCAATGCCTTTGCCTTCAGCTGCAATGTCAATAATCTCTACTTTTTCAATAAGCGGAAAATCTACTTTTTTCTTTCGTCGCATCTATCCTTAAAACTTGTTAAAATTTAGCAAATATACTATTCCGGAATGGTCGTTTGGTTAAAGTTTTATATTTTTCAATACATTTGTAAAAATCTGTCTTATATGAAAAAAGTTTTACTTAGTATTTATGTTCTTTTATTCTTTTTCTCTCCAACGTTTTTGTCTGCAAAAGATGAGGTTTTGTTTACGGTTGGCGACACAAAAGTAAATAAATCTGAGTTTGAATATATCTACCAAAAAAATAATTTCAATAACAAAGCTGATTTTTCCAAAAAATCGCTTCAAGATTATCTCGATTTATATATCAATTTTAGACTGAAAGTAAAACAAGCTATTGCGCTTGGTTTAGACACAAGTTATGATTTTCAATCGGAACTTGCTACTTACGAACAACAATTATTAGATTCTTATCTCGATAAAGAAATTACACAAAAACTCATTAAACAAGAATATGATCGCTCAAAAACAGACGTATTGTTGAGTCATATTTTTTTTAGAGTAGATAACCCAAGTGAAGATCAAGCTGCCTATAAGAAATGCTTGGATGTCTATAATAAAATCAAAAATGGAGCTTCATTTGCAGAGCTTGTTTCTATGTCTGATGATGAAAAGTCAGCTAAAAAAGGTGGACAATTAGGATGGTTTAACAGCTATCAAATAGCATTGCCTGAAGTGGAAGATGCTGCTTATACGTTGGCAGTTGGGCAAGTATCTGCGCCAATAAAATCGAAAATCGGCTATCATATTTTAAGAGTAGATAAAACAAGACCGGCTTATCCAAAAATTAAAGTGGCTATTATAAAACGCTTTCTTCCCGTAGGTGATACGTCGCAAGTTCTTTTGAATTCAATTGCAGATACTATACAAGCAGCATACAAAGCTTTACAATTGAAAGTACCTTTTGAAAAAGTTGTACAAAAATATAGTCAAGATGAATCAAGCATTGATAACAAAGGTATTTTAGGTTGGATGTCGATAAATAAATATGCAAAAGTATTTGAAGACAATGCTTATTCGCTTAAAGATGGCGAATATTCAAAGCCATTTAAAACCGGCACTGCATGGTATATTGTAAAAAGATTGGAAACAGAAAAGCCAATGAAATATGTTGATGTTGCTCAGGTGTTGAAAGCTAAACTGCTCAATTTGCCTGTTTATCAATATGAGACTGATAAATTTATTAACAAATTGAGAAATCAATACAATGTAAAAGAATTTGCTGATGCAGAAGAAAGTTTCAAAAATCGCCTGATTGAAATATCTGTAAAAATTCCATTCACGTATGTCGATACATCAAATCCAAATACTATAATTCAAATTGAAAATAAGAACTATACAGAGAACGATTTAGGTGCGATTATCCAAGATAAATTTTACTCGTTTTATACAGCTTCAGGAAAAGATAAATTCACAGGGTTAATCAATAAAGCAATAGAAACACTGATTATAAATCATTATAAAGAGGAAATAAAAAATAATGATACAGAATACAAAGCCCTGATGAATGAATATAAAAATGGTATCATGATTTTCTCTTTGTCGGAGCGAAATGTTTGGAATAAAGCATCAGTAGATTCAGTAGGTTTGGAGCAGTTTTATAATAGCCATAAATCTCAATTTGATTTAAAAAACAGAGCTACCGTCCGAACTATCAACTTAACCAATAAATCATCAGTAAAACAAGTCAATAAATTTCTTCAAAAAAATCCAAACATAAGTGACGATTCATTGTGGCAACATTTAACACAAAAAGGAGCAGAGCAATCTAATGTCATCAATTCTAAAGTTTTAGACGAAACACAAACAACTTTAAATGTAAAAGAAAATTCTATTAGTCAAAAGAAGTTGGGTGATGGCACATACCAAATAATACAAGTATATCAAACAATGCCTGCAAAAACGCCATCTTTTGAAGAATGCAAAGGCTACGTAGTAGCAGCTTATCAAGATTTCTTAGAAAAGAAATGGATAGAAACCTTGAAACAAAAATATCCGGTAAATGTAAATCAAGTAGTATTTGAATCTTTGGTTAAAAAACCTTAAGCCTAAAAAATACTGTATTAATTTGACTTAATTTTCAGCCTTTGCTAAGGTACATTTTCGTACATTTGCACATTAATTCCAAGAATGAAAAAAATAATCGCATTTTATAGTTTTTTACTATTGACAGTTGTTGCATTTGCAGCCGACAGCACCGGCAGAGTTTTATTAGATAAAATTGATGCAATAGTAAATGACCAAATTATCCTTAGTTCCGATATCGAAAATCAATTAGACTTATTAAACCTTCGTGGCGAAGATGAAAAAGAAAGTCGTTGTCAATTAATGGAACAGATGATTTACAATAAAATGTTGACCACGCAAGCAATGAGCGATAGTTTGCTTGTTACCAATGAAGAAGTTGAAAATGAACTTGACCGCAAAATCAACTATTTTATTAGCATAGCCGGCTCTCAAGAAGCCTTTGAAGAATATTACCATAAAACAGTTGATCAAATCAAGGCTGATTATAGAGATGATATCAGAGAACAAATGTTGGCATCTCGAATGCGCGAAAAAATTACAGGTGATATCAACATCACACCTTCTGAGGTAAAGTCTTTTTATGAAAAAATTCCAAAAGATAGTTTGCCTTATTTTAATGCAACAGTGGAGATACAACAAATAGTCATGAAACCACACGTTTCAGCAGAACAAAATAAAGCCGCACGAGATAAAGCAGAAGAGATTTTAGCTCGTTTAAGAAAAGGTGAAAGTTTTGATTTATTAGCCAGTTTATATTCACAAGATTTAGGTTCAGCACAGCAAGGTGGCTTGTTAGATTGGGCACCGCGCGGTACTTATGTCAAAGAATTTGAAGGGGCTGCATTTAAACTTAAAAACGGAGAAATTAGCGACGTGGTGGAAACACCTTTCGGATTTCATATTATACAAATGGTGGAACGAAGAGGCGATATGATTCAAGTAAAACATATTCTAATTCGTCCAATTACAACTTCTAACGACGCCTACTATGCTCAATCAAAATTAGATTCTGTTAGAAATGATATCATAAGCGGAAAGATAACTTTCTTCGATGCTGTAAAAAATTATTCTCAAGATGAACAATCTAAGAATGTCGGTGGATTTATGTTGAATTCAGAAACTGGCGGAACCGTACTTGATGTCAATAATTTAGAATCTGACATCTACCAAATCGTAGATACATTAAAAGTTGACAGCATTACAAAACCTGTAATGTTTATGGATTTTGATGGAACGCCGGCTTATCGGATTATTAAACTCGTATCCAGAACAGCGCCGCACGTGGCCGATATAAAAATAGATTACGATAGGTTGCAAAATGCAGCAAAGAAAAATAAAGAAGATGGAGTACTTCAAGATTGGTACGACAAAAACAAACGCAAAACCTATATCATGATTTCAGATGAATATAAGGATTGTGATGCACTTCAATCTCTACTTCCTAAATAATTAAATATGAGTCAAGCCATTAATGACGTTGAAAAACTAAAGGAACTTGCCAATGCATACAAGCAACTTAAAAGTGAGATAAACAAAGTTATTATCGGTCAAGATGAAGTAATTAAATACGTTTTACTTTCTATTTTTTGCGATAGCCATAGCTTGTTGGTTGGTGTTCCCGGATTGGCAAAAACGCTATTAGTAAAAACAGTTTCTGATGTGTTGCACTTAAATTTTAAACGCATTCAGTTTACGCCGGATTTAATGCCGTCAGATATTATTGGAGCAGAAATACTAAATGAAAACCGACAATTTCAGTTTAATAAAGGTCCTATTTTTGCCAATATTATTTTGGCAGATGAAATCAACAGAACGCCGCCAAAAACTCAATCAGCATTATTAGAAGCCATGCAAGAACGCCAAGTTACGGCGGCAGGAAATATCCATCGTTTAGAGTTACCGTTTTTTGTTTTGGCAACACAAAATCCTATCGAGCAAGAAGGCACGTATCCATTGCCGGAAGCACAGCTCGACCGATTTATGTTCAATATTGTTTTAGATTATCCAAATTATGCAGAAGAAATTAATATTGTAAAAAACACCACCACAGATAATCCGATAAACGTTCAGAAAATTATTGGAGCTGATGAGATTATTGCCTTCCAACATTTGATTCGCAAAATGCCGATTGCCGATAATGTAGTAGAATATGCAGTTACGTTAGCGGCTTCTACGCGACCAAATACTTCTAAAGCAACTAAAACAGTCAATGATTTTGTGGCTTGGGGCGCAGGCCCAAGAGCGTCGCAAGCTTTAGTGTTGGCTGCCAAAGGTCATGCCGCTATAAATGGAAAATTTTCTCCTGATATTGAAGATGTGCAAGCCGTGGCATTGCCTATCTTACGTCATCGTATCATCCGAAATTTTAAAGCAGAAGCTGAGAATATGTCTATAGAAAAGATAATTGCTTCACTTGTTTGATATTTGTTTCTTTGGATAAAAATGGAATTTTATTTCCCAATTTTCCGAATGGAAGTAACCAATTTCTGACCACGCAATAATATTTTTAAACTATTGCGTTTTAAAGAAATATGAGCTTGTTTCTCTTCATCTTCATCAAATCTATGTTTGTAAGATGAAAGAATATCTTTATATGATAAAATACCGACAATGCTTGCATTTTCTCTAGAAATAACCGGCAATACATCTATATTTTCTTTTGCCATCATTTCAACTGCTGTCAGCAAAGTATCTTGTGTGTTGATATAAATATTATTGCGTTTTATTAAGGTGCCAACGTTTGCATCTTCTGAATGATGTGCACTAAATAGATTAGACGAACTGAGTATGCCTTTGTACTCACCTTCATCATCAGAAATGATAAAATAATTCGATTTATTTTGCTCGTCTTTATCCAACCATTCTCTAACTTCTTTAATAGAATTATCTTCGCTGATAATAATACCATTATCGGTTAATACTTGTTCTACTGTATGTTTACCTAACACATCTGCTTCGAAAGAGAATGGAGTTTTTACACCTCTTCGTGCTATTTTTTCAGTCATAATCGTATTCTCCATTATGAAATAAGAAATGATATACGAACCAGTGCAAGAAGCTAACAAAGGTAATAAGGCATTAAATTGTCCGGTTAATTCTAAGGCAAAAACTATCGAGGTAATAAAAGCTCTCGATGCGCCGGCAAACATGGCTGACATACCTACTAATGCCGAAAGTGAAATGTTTATGCCCACTTCCGGAAAAAGCTGATTTACTCCAATACCGATTAAAGCGCCTGCGGCTCCACCAATAGTTAATAATGGTGCCAATGTTCCGCCAGATGTACCACTTCCTAAAGAAATAGACCATGAAATAAATTTCATGATAAATAAAGAAATTAATATTTGCGTGGTCATACCACCAGAAAGCACATCTGTAATGTTGTTATATCCAACACCTAAAGTTCTCGGTGAAAAATAACCTACGATACCTACTGCAATTCCGCCAATTGCGGGCCACCAAGCCCAATGAATAGGCAAATGTTCAAATCCATCTTCAATCCAATAAACAATCTTTGTAATGACGACAGAAAGTAATCCAACCACAATTCCCATGATACTGTAAAAAAGTAGCGCTTGATTAGATGGAATGGCAATGGCTTGCTCAATAGGAAAAACAACACCTTTGCCAAATAATAAATGATGGCCGGCAGCTCCTGTAATACAAGCTAAAGCAACAGGAATAAACGAACGTGGTGAAAACTCAAAAAGTAATAATTCTATTGCTAAAAAGATAGCAGCGATTGGAGTTCCGAATATGGCAGCCATACCGGAAGTTGCACCTGCGGCTAATAATATTTTCCGTTCGTTATGCGATATTTTTAAGATTTGTCCGAATGTAGAACCCAAAGCGCCACCAGTTGCAATAATCGGACCTTCTGCACCAAATGGACCACCTGTTCCAATAGAAATGGCAGATGATAATGGTTTTAAATAAGTAATAGTAGGTTTTATTTTACTTTGGTTGGTTAATATTTGTTCCATTGCTTCAGGAATGCCATGTCCTCTAATTGCTTTTGAACCATACATTGCCATTAAGCCAACTATTAATCCGCCGATTGCCGGAATGGCGATAACCCATAAACCTAAATGGTTGTCTGCCGGACTTACATTTTCTATTGAAAATTTTCCATAGAAAAAAATGTTGGTAATGACATCAATAAGGTAAATAAGGAATTTCGCAATAACACTAACACAAGCAGCGATTAAAATGGCTATCGCAGAAATGGAAACTAATCTTTTTTTATGATATAAATTTTCTGTGCTTTCTTGTACTTTTTCAATGTCGGGATTTAGAGAAACAGATATAGGAATACTATTTATTAAGATGGTGTTATTACTCATGTTTTGAATAAAAAATTATATAAAAAATCAATATTTAGACTGAAACAGTGTAAAATTCAACTTTTTTTTGAAAAAACTTACTTAAATAGTTGTTAAAGTGTATTCCCTAAAGAAATGATAATAAAGGAATAACTTCGGAAAAATTATAGAATCAGAATTCGAACAACAAGAATTTGTTTAGAAGTTTGTTAGTCATTCAACTTCAAAACAGCCATAAATGCTTGTTGTGGCACTTCTACATTGCCGACTTGACGCATACGTTTTTTTCCTTTCTTTTGTTTTTCCAACAATTTACGTTTTCTTGAAATATCTCCTCCATAGCATTTTGCTGTTACATCTTTTCGCATAGCAGAAATGGTTTCTCTCGCAATTATTTTTGCGCCGATGGCTGCTTGGATGGCAATCACGAATTGTTGTCTTGGAATCAATTCTTTTAATTTTCCACATAATCGGCTTCCAAAATGATAGGCTTTACTTCGATGTATTAAAGCAGAAAAGGCATCTACATTTTCACCGTTGAGCTTGATGTCTAATTTAACTAAATCACTTTCTCTAAAGTCATTCATGTGATAATCGAAGCTGGCATAACCTTTCGAAATAGATTTCAATTGGTCGTAAAAATCAAACACAATTTCTGCTAACGGCATTTCAAATTGTAATTCAATTTTTGTTGGAGAAAGATAAACTTGATTTTTGAGAATACCGCGTTTATCCATACACAACTTCATAATAGAACCAACATATTCAGGTTTAGTGATGACTTGTGCTTTTATGAAAGGCTCTTCTACATAGTCAATATAGGTTGGGTCTGGCAAATCAGTTGGGTTATTTATGGTTATTTTTTCTCCTTTTTTGGTATATGCGAAATACGTAACATTCGGAACGGTTGTGATTATCGTCATGTCATATTCGCGTTCCAAGCGTTCTTGTATAATTTCGAGATGCAATAAACCCAAAAAGCCGCAACGGAAACCAAAGCCTAATGCTAATGAGGTTTCCGGTTCCCAAACTAAAGAAGCATCATTCAATTGTAATTTTTCTAAAGAATCGCGCAATTCTTCAAAATCGTCGTTATCTATCGGATAAATCCCGGCGAAAACCATCGGTTTTACATCTTCAAAACCTTTGATATTTTCTTTACATGGACGTTGAACCTGTGTGATAGTATCGCCCACTTTTATTTCGCGCGATACTTTTATGCCGGTAATAATATAGCCGATATCGCCTGCTTTTACTTCATTTTTTGGCTCAGGCGTCATGCGCATAATGCCTACTTCATCTGCAAAATATTCTTTTCCGGTGTTCACGAATTTTACTTTGTCTCCTTTTTTTATCGTACCATTCATTACGCGGAAATACGCAATTACGCCACGAAAAGAATTAAAAACAGAATCGAAAATTAAAGCTTGTAATGGTTCATCAACATTGCCTTTTGGTGCCGGAATTCGTTCAATAACTGCCGGCAAAATTTTATCTACACCTAAGCCTGTTTTTCCGCTGGCTTCCAAAATTTCATCATGTTTACATCCAATCAAATCTACAATTTGGTCTTTCACTTCTTCTACCATGGCGCCGTCCATATCAATCTTATTGATAATCGGAATAATTTCTAAGCCATTCTCAATTGCTAAATAGAGATTAGAAATTGTTTGTGCTTGGATACCTTGTGTGGCATCTACCAATAACAAAGCACCTTCGCAAGCAGCTAAGGAGCGAGAAACTTCATACGAGAAATCAACATGTCCCGGTGTATCAATAAGATTGAAAATATATTTCTTGTCATTGTAAGTATAATCCATTTGAATGGCATGGCTTTTTATAGTAATGCCGCGCTCACGCTCCAAATCCATATCATCTAAGGTTTGCGCTTGCAAATCTCTTTCAGAAACCGTATTAGTTAATTGCAATAAACGGTCTGCTAAAGTACTTTTTCCATGATCGATATGCGCTATAATACAGAAATTGCGAATGTTTTCCATGTTGCAAAAATACGGATAAAGATTGACCAAAAAAACGCTAAATAATTTGTTAATGAATGATATACATGCATTAACAAGAAAATATAATTTTGAATTAAAATGTGATGCTATTTGGCATTATTGTTGCTTGATTTAGGTTGTGCAGTTTTGTGGAAAACTCAACGTGGTTTTCCTACTGAAATGTAGCACTTTTGTTTGATCACATTTTAATTTTAGTATGAAACGAATATTCTTTTTTGTATTGATGAGTTTTCTTTTTGGATATAGAAGTTTTGCAGCTTCTTTTTTGCATAATGATTATGCTTATTTACAAGATTTGACCTTAGAATTATATACAGATGATGTTGCGCCATATAAAGTGCCGGAACAAATGAAATCAATAGAAGAAATTTTGATGTTTGATGTGTTGCATGCTACTTGGAAAAATAATTCTTGGACAGCTTATACGTTGAATAAAGATTTGTTAGGTACATTTAAAGTTGGTCAGCCTGCCTTGTTGGATAATGGCGATACAAAACAGATATTTTTTATTGCATCGTTTCCCGGTTCTGTTGGTGGATTAGATATTTACACTTCAGATTATAAAAATGGAAAATGGAGCAAACCAAGAAATATGGGATATGATGTAAATACATCAGGCAATGAAGCCAATCCGGGTTTACTTAACGACAATACATTGACCTATTCATCTAACGGAATAATCAAAAAATTAGATTTACGCACTTCAACGGTTGTGAATTTAGAAGAAAGCAAACCGACACCGCCGCCAACACCTGAAACGCCAATTGTAAAATCGAATACAACTCCAAAAGAGATAATTACGCCAACTGTTACAGAGCCTACAACTCAGGTTGTAACTACTGTGCCTTCTACACCGAAAGTAGAAACGATAGCATCTACAGGAAGTATAAAAGAATTAGGTACACAATCTAGAAATACATTATTATCAAAATATCATAGAGCTATTCAATTGGGCGCTTTTGGAAATCCAAAATGGGAAGCCATACAGCCACTTTCTAAATATGGAGAAATCATTTCTTATAAAAATGAAAATGGAGTAAATGTAGTTTGGTTGGTTGGTTATGCAAGTAGAGCTGCAGCAGAAGCAGTTTTGCCACAAGTAAAGGCAACGCCGGGATTTGAAAATGCCTATGTAACCGGAAATTAAAAATAGATTTTTATAAAATTATAAACGAAACAAGTTGCAATTAGTCAACCTGTTTTTTGTTTATGATCCCTGATACATGCGCTCAATTATTGTCTGATATTTTTGGTTGATAATTTTTCTTTTAGGCTTCATGGTTGGTGTTAATTCTCCATTTTCAAGCGTCCATTCATCAGTTAAAAGTGCAAATTTTTTGATTTGTTCCCATTTGCCAAAATTGGAATTATAATGTTCAATTTCTTGTTGGATTAAATTGTTGACAGCTTCGTTTTGTACAATATCCACTTTGTCTTTGACATCCAAATGCTGATGTTTACACCAGTTTATTAATTGCTCAAAAGAAGGCACAATAAGTGCTGCAATAAATTTTTTTTCATCATCGCCAACTACCATAATTTGTTCGATGAATAGGCTTTCTTTCATTTTGTTTTCTATTACTTGAGGTGCAATATATTTGCCACCTGCAGTTTTGAATAGTTCTTTTTTTCTATCTGTAATTTTTAAAAATTTAATTCCATTTTGGTTTATCCATCTGCCGATATCACCGGTATGAAACCAACCATTATTATCGATTACCTCTGCTGTTAAAGTTGGTTGATTATAGTATCCTTGCATTACGTTATCTCCTTTTACCAAGATTTCTCCGTCTTCGGCAAATTTAATTTGTACGCCCGGAATAGGAATTCCTACGGTGCCAATACATCTTTCTTTCTCATTTACACGATTACAACTGATTACCGGCGAAGTTTCGGTTAATCCATAGCCTTCTAACACCTGAATGCCTGCTGCCGTAAATAAAGTAATTAATCGTGGTTGCATGGCTGCTGCACCTGTGATGATAAATTGAACATTTCCGCCTAAGGCTTCTTTCCATTTCCTAAAAATTAATTTTCTGGCAATATTGAGTTGCAATTGATACCACCAATTTTTATCTTCTCCAATTTTATATTGTGCACCAACTTTCATTGCCCAGAAAAATAGCTTCTTTTTTATGCCATTTAATGCGTTACCTTTTGCTATAATTTTGTCATATACTTTCTCCAACATTCTTGGAACTGTAGTGAAACAAAAGGGTTTTATTTCTAATAAATTTTCTCCAATAGAATCTAAACTTTCACTATAGTGTATATGAATTCCAAAATTTAAATAAGCATAGAAAACCATTCGTTCAAAACTGTGACAAAGTGGTAGAAAACTCAAGGCTTTTTGTCCTTCAACAAAAGGAACAATTTCTTTTATGCTGTTTATATTGCTTACAATATTTTTGTGTGAAAGCATGACGCCTTTTGGATTGCCTGTTGTGCCTGATGTGTAAATGATAGTGGCTAAAGCATCTTCTTTAATTTGATTTTTTATGGAATTTATTTTAGCATCATCAACTTTAATAGATGCAATTGTATCATTAAAATAGTTAGCCTGATTGATTTTTTCAAATGTAAAAATATCTTTTAATGAACTAACTTTCTTAACTATCGATTTTACTTTATTGTAGATACTTTCATCTCCAACAAAAGCATATTTTATGGATGCATCATTGAAAATATATTCGTAATCTTTTTCGGAAATAGTTGGATACATTGGAACAACGGTAACGCCAATTTGCTGTGCACCTAAATCCACGAAATTCCATTCCGGTCGATTAGCAGAAATCAGTGCGATTGTGTCGCCCGATTTTAGTCCTATTTGTAGTAATAGTTGACTTACTTTATTGGCATTGTTTTGAACATCTAAAAAAGAGTAATGTTTCCATTGTTTATTTTCTTTAGCCGATAGGAAAATACTATTGGGTTGTTTTTCTGTATGAATACTTAGAAAATCAAATAGACGAGAAGTTTCCATAGCATATTTATTTAATCAATTTGCTGATGAATTTAAATGTGTCTGTTCCTGCTTTGTCAATCAATTGAAATAAAATCATTTCGGTAGATACAATAAATGCGCCTGATTGTTTCATCCGTTCTAGTGCATAATTTTTATTGTCTTTTGTTCTTGATGAAACAGCATCAGCAACTATATGAACTTCTATTCCAATGTTCATTGCTTCTAATGCTGTTTTTAATACGCAGATATGTGCTTCAACGCCACAAATAATCAGTGATTTGATGTTTTTGTTTTTTAGCGTTTCCATTACTTGTTCTGATTGAATACAGCTAAAGCAAATTTTTTCAATCACTTGAGTTGGTTCAGAAATTTCAATTTCAGTACAAGTATGACCTAATCCATTAGGATATTGTTCTGTAATTATTGTTGGAATTTTTAATTGTTGTGCTGCTTTTATCAATCGATTGGTGTTCAAAAAAACTTGTTCTTTATCTTGCACAACCGGCATTAATCTTTCTTGAATATCTATTACTAAAAGTGCAGTCGAGTCTGTTTGAATTAATCCAAGTGTTTTCATAATTATATTGTTTACATAGAAATTGAACCTTTTCTAAATTCACTTTTTCCGATAATTGCGTTGATGATATAAGGAATACCTTTTCTACTTTTTTCTATGGCAGTCTTTGCTGCATTTTGTGCTGACGGAATATCTTCTATTCTTTCACCATCGGCGCCAAAAGCTTTTCCAATCATTTCATAATTTGAATGTGCTAAATTGATAGCACAATCGCTTTTTAAGAATTCTACTTGGTCGCGACCGATTTGTGCCCAACATGCATCGTTTCCAATTAATGAAATAATCGGCAACTGATGTCGCACAAAAGTATCATACTCTACAAGACTATATCCGGAACTTCCATCACCATAAATAATCCAAATATCTTTATCAGGAAAAACTACTTTAGCACCTATGGCAAATCCGGCACCAACGCCTAATGTTCCAAAAACGCCAGGATCCAACCATGATAAAGGTGCACGTGGTTTTAATGTATAAGCTGCTGTTGCTACAAAATCGCCGCCATCAGCAATTAAAATGGTATTATCATCTAAAATTTTATCTAAAGCTCGGAACAATTCAATAGGATTCATTCCGTTGAGTTTATCTTTTGCTTGTGCATCAATTGCTGCTTCCCTAAGGTTATCGCGTTCACGTAATTTCTGCGCCCAATTATTGGTTTCTGCTTGATATTCTGAAGCTAAATCAATTAAGAAGTTTTGTGGGTCGGCATGAATAGCAATAGTTGGTTTTTTATTTTTGTATAAGTCTTCAGTACTTCTATTGATAGAAATAAAGGGTCGATGTCCGATATGATTGCCATATTCCAAACGGAAATCGTTAGGTACACCGGCTAAAATAATTAAGTCGGATTCTTTAATGGCTTCCTTGCGTTTATGTCGCATTTGTAGTTTGCAATCTTTTCCGACTAATCCGCGTGCCATGCCACTTAAATACATTGGAATATTAAGTTTGGTTACTGCGGTTGCTAATTCATTTGCTTTTTGAGGGGACATCAATGCGCCACTTCCGATAATTAACAATGGATTTTTTGATTTTTTTAATGCAGATATGATATTTTCTACATCAGCAATACTATGTGTAGGAATGGTAAAAGGAAGTGGTTGATGAAACTGAATGTTTTCTTTTCCTTCAAATAATTTTTTAGCGTGACGATTGATATACCACTGTACTACACGTTCTTGCATATTGCGAGGAGGAACATCTTTACTTTTTGCACCATACCATTCGCGCACCAATGCTTCATCATAAAGTGTGTCAATCGGACATTCAATAAAAACGGGACCTGGAACACCCTCTTGTGCAACGGCAAAAGCTCTTTCAAAAATGGGAACAATTTCTTTCACTTTAGTTATTCGTGCAGCCCATTTTACTACAGGTTTCATTAAACTCATTTGGTCGATATCTTGTAAAGAACCTCTTCCTTTTAAAATAGTTGCCGCACCACCACCTAATACGATTAATGGTGATTGTGCCATATAAGCATTCTTGACGGCTGTAATCGTATTTGTTAAGCCGGGACCTGCTGTTACAGCTGCAACTCCCGGCGTTTCTGTTAATCTGGAAACTGCATCTGCAGCAAAAACTGCATTTACTTCATGTCGAGTATCTATAACTCGAATGCCTATGTTTTGTGCACTGACAAAAATAGGAGAGATGTGTCCGCCACAAAGTGTAAATAAATATTTTACTCCGTGGTTTTGTAAAACTTTTGCAATGATTTCTCCGCCGTTCATAATTATCTTTTTTAATTAATAAGGAAATAAAAAATTAAGTTCTATTCTAAATTTAATAAGTAAAATTCTATTTAAGACAAATTTGTCGTTTTTAAAAATAAAATTGTGTAAATAATAATATTTAGGTAACAAAATACCATATAAGAAGAGAGATTACTCTGGTAAGGAATTAAACAAATGTTTTTTGAAGAATGGAATATA
>JAGQYE010000137.1 GCA_020436225.1 Bacteroidota bacterium
ATACATTTTCTGAATTTACAGCACGATAGCCGAATTCTTGAAAAATATGACTGACACGTTTATTTTCATTTCTTGCACCAAATGCAAAGTATTTTAGTTGATTAGAAATACAAAAACGTCTTATATATTCTTGCATATCGAAAAAATAGCCATCGTTTCTATATTCTTTTACAATACCACCAATATGCGATTCTAACCTATCGTCAATAATATTTAAAGCAAAAAATCCAACGTATTTATCCTTATGTTTTATAAACATAATGCTGTTGCTGGGATAATTCTTGTTTAAATTATTTTTCTTATAAAATTCGAACACACCTTTTAATTCTGCTTCTTTTGTACATATTTTATTTAGAATAGGAGAACGATAATAACCGATAGGATAAGTGTCCCATGTACTGAGCAGTAAGTTTATTAATAATTCATCTTGCGTGCCGTCATATTGCTCAAATTCCAAATCGTGGTGTATAAATGAACGTTGAGGTAAACTGCCAACTAAAGTCTTATAACGCGTTATAGAGCCGGAAAAAAAATATAAGAAACCGGTTTGTTGTAATTTTTGAACAGCCTTTTTATCGGAAGCCGGAACTGTCAACCTACAAATGTCGTATTTATTAGATAGAATCTGATTTCTTAACAAGGTAACATCAAAATTTTCAGAAACGCATCTTCCTATTTTCAAATTCAAAATAGCAGATTCAATGTCAGAAAATAGAATTTTTGTATCACTATTATACATAAAAATGTCACGTTGGTACATCCAAATATACTAACTGTTTTAAGAAAAAAATTGATAACTTTATGTTATGAAAAGAATGGAACAAGTAGATGTATCTTTGGCAGATATCAAGCTGCTATCCAATCTAAATCCTATTATCACTATCTCTAGAATTTTATTGGAATACATACTAATTATAGGTTGTATTTTTATTCATAAATCCTATCACTTTATTTGGATATATGTTATTGTTTGGATGATTATTTCCACGCGTTTATACGCCCTTTATAGCATTTTACACGATGCTATTCATTTTTCAATTTCAAGAAATAAATTGTGGAATGATTTAATCGCTCAGTTGTTATTAGGATTACCATTATTGGTTTACATTCCAGATATGCGAAATACACACATGGAACATCATAAACATTTGCAAACAAAAGATGACCCTGAAATCTCACTTCTTTCCTATAAAGAATTTCAATTTCCCTTAAAGAAATGGATATTTTTTAAAATCTCACTTTTAGATATTTGTGGATTTAATTTCTTTTATTATAAGATAAAAAAAATGATATATCTTATTTTAAATTTTAGTTTTGATAAACTTAGAAATAATTTTGATTTATTATTACTGATTGGGCTAACCCTATTAAGCTATATTACCGGTTATCTAAACGATTATTTTTTATATTTCTTATTTCCATTTGCAAGCATTTATCAATGGTTGAACAGAATTCGGATTTCTACAGAACATTTTAATTTAGATAATAAAAATAAATTTAGAACACGCACCGTAATTCCTTCTTTCCTAGAACGTGCAATTTTTACACCTTATAATTTAGGCTATCATACAGAACATCATTTATATCCGTCTGTTCCGTTTTATAATCTACCTAAATTGCATAATTTGTTGAAGAAAGATGGAAGCTTTATTAGCCAAACTCAAGTTTATAATAGTTATTCCAAAGTTTTTAAAGAATTTATAAAATAGATGCCTACAAAAATTAATAGAGAAGAATTTGTCTCAAAATTTAATGCAGAAGGATTTGTTGTCGTAAATGAATTATTTAGCACTTCATTTATAGATGCATTAATTCCGGAATTTAATAATGCTGTTGCTCAAGAGCAATCATTGAAACAGGATGAACATCAAAATAAATTTAGCATATTGCTTGCTTGCCCAATATATGGTGGTAAATTTTTAGAAGTGTTAGAGAACGAAAATTTCGTTCAACCATTTAATTGGCTATTAGGAGATACTTGTATTGTTTGGGCATATACAAGCACATGCGTACCACCACAAGCACACAACAAATCGACTACTACTATACACGTCGATTATCCTCATTTTGTCCAAAACTATCATGCAGGTATTGGCAGTTTAATTTTATTGGATGACTTCACAGAAGAAAATGGAGCAACGTGGTATCTTCCATTTTCTCATTTACAAGAACAACAACCCGATGAAGATTATTTTTACAAACATGCCAAACGATTAGTTGCTCCAAAAGGTTCTGTATTCTTTTTCAACTTAAGGTTGTGGCATGCAAGCGGACATAACAAAACAGATAAATGGCGCAATTCATTAGCAGTAGGAATGAAAAGACCTTATTTTAAACAACGCATTGATTTACCTCGTGCGATGCAACATCTCGATACATCGAATTTATCTGATTTTGTGAAACAAAAATTAGGTTATTTCGCTCAATCGCCTGCTTCTATTGAAGAATTCTATGAATTCGCAAATTTTAGAAAAACCTTACAACCATCGGAATGGGAAAATAAACAAACCTATTAATTATCGAGCTTGATAAGATTTTTTGTTGTCCATTTCGTTTTCGATATCTTTATTTATTTTCTTGTCAGACATCAACTTTAAATACGTATAATGTGCACTCCATAGTGCGCCAAATGTTGGATAATTGTAATATGGATAGGCATATTTTTTACAAAGTTGCTGTACTATTTTACTCATTTTTCTCAAATTTTCAGTAGCCACAAATGGAACTAAATGATGTTCGAGTTGAATATTAAATCCGCCTGTGTACCAATACCAAAACTTGCTATCTAAACAAAAATTAGTTGTATTGTGGCAAACATAAAAAGCATATTTATTCTTGTGTTCTTCAGGAATAGGAATGGTTACAGGCGGAACAAAATGGTTGATGGCAGAACTGACATATATTCCTGAAAATAAAACACATTGGAAAACAACATACAACACGATTAATTTTATAATACTTGTATCACCTATAAATGCAGGTAAGATTATAAAATAACATACAGTAAGAAACAAAGAAATATTGTGCCTTAAGGCTATTTTTCTATTGTGTTTACTCCAAAAAGTAGAGTTTATGCCACCAATAGTTGTAATTATATTTGCATAAAACGGATACATAAACATCGCAATGACATGTTGATATTTATGCAAGAATGTATGTTTTATCTTTCCCGAATATCGAATAAATGATGCAAACGCAGCTACTTCGTAATCATAATCAGCATCGCCAATTTTAATATGATGGCTGTTGTGTTCATATCGAAGTCCATATTGTGTGATGAATGGCCAGAATATTGGCCAAGTAATCGATAAAACACTTTTAAAGAATTTATTTTTTGGATAATTTCTGTGCGTTGCTTCGTGTGCAATTAGTCCGAATAAAGAAGTGGCTATTATGGCTTGTATAAATACACAGAAGAGCTGAAGCCAAATATTTGTACTGTAATATAATATATAAAATGATAATGCAAAAAAGAAAATGCAATTGAAAAAACGCATCCAAAAGACTTTGTTTTTATAAAATGTTGGTGTAGAATATAATTTTTCTTTATTTAATTGTTCAATTAGTTCAGCAAAGAAAGGCTCCTCTAAATCATTTGTTTTTATTTGTTCTTCAATCTGCAATATTCCTATTTTGTATTGTTCGAGTTGCTTCAAAATTGATTTTTTAAAACCATGTTTAGCTAAGAAATAAGTTGTG
>JAGQYE010000138.1 GCA_020436225.1 Bacteroidota bacterium
ATTGACACTTCAACTTCAAGGTTCTTGTAGTGGTTGTCCTTCGTCTATGGTTACACTAAAACAAGGTATCGAAAATATTATGAAACGTTTTGTGCCTGATGTAACCGAAGTGGTAGCAGAAAATTAATTCTTTACTTTTTTATCGATATCACTATTTTCTTATTAAGAGATAATCGTTGAATGATTAAAAAAACATTAACTACTTTTCTGTTTTAAATATTTTTTCTACTTTTAGTTGCAAATGAAACGATTAGTCAGCTTAAATACTTGTTGTTGTTTTCCTCCACAATAGTTGGATAGGTTGACTTTATATATAAAAAAACTAATTGCCTATCTATAATAAGATAGGCTTTTTTATTAATTGACGAAAAGAAAAGAGACAAAGGAGAATTAGAAAAAATATCTCAAATATTAAATTATAAATTAATGAGCATCACCATTACCAAAAACATTTCTCATGAAGGCGCACGCGACATTTTTGAATTACAACAAAAAATAAACGGCTTTATTAGTGGCGAAATTCCGCCTGATAAGTTTCGTTCTTTCCGATTAACGCGCGGTGTTTACGGACAACGACAATTAGGTGTGCACATGTTTCGTACTAAATTTCCTTTCGGAAAAATTACTCCAAAACAATTACATCGCTTAGCAGATTTATCCGAGCAATATGCCAGCGCAAATTTGCATTTAACTACGCGACAAAACATTCAGATGCATTATGTGAAAATAACTGATGCGCCTGCAATTTGGGCTGGTTTAGAAGACGTTGGTGCCACAGCTCGTGAAGCTTGTGGCAATACCGTTAGAAATATGACCGGTTCATCTATCGCCGGCATTGACCCGGATGAGTTGTTCGATGTTTCTCCTTATGTACGCGAAACATTCGAGTATTTTTTGCGCAATCCTATCAATCAAGATATGGGCAGAAAATTCAAAATATGTTATTCATCTTCCGAAAAAGATTCTGCTTACACGTTCATTCACGACATTGGATTTATTCCAAAAATTAAAGATAATGAACGCGGTTTCAAAGTGGTTGTTGGCGGTGGCTTAGGTGCTCAGGCTATGTTGGCACAAACGGCACACGAGTTCCTGCACGAAGATTTGGTAATTCCTTTTATCGAAGCTTGTTTGCGCGTGTTCGACCGTTATGGTGAACGCACAAGACGCAACAAAGCGCGTATGAAATATTTGTTGAAAGATATCGGCTTAGAGAAATTAATGGAGTTGATTGCCATTGAACATAAAGCCAACAAAGTAAAACAATACAAATTCGACAGAAACAAAGTAGATATTGGTACGCCAACGCATCAAAATATTGCGCCAACTATAGCAATTGAAGATACACAACGATATAACGAATGGTTAAAAACGAATGTGTTCGAACAAAAGCAAAAAGGATATTATGCCGTTGCTTTAAAAGTAAGCAAAGGCGATATTAAACCCGACCAAGCCAGAAAAATTGCAGCATTAACAGAGCAATATGCTTCACAAGATATGCGCATTACCATGAATCAAGGATTGTTGTTAAAATTTGTTCCTGAAGCATCTTTATCTTATTTCTACCACGAATTAAATCAACTTGGTTTTGCCGATCCGGGTTTTGATACCATCGGTGATGTAACAACTTGTCCCGGAACAGACACCTGTAACCTCGGCGTTACCAACAGCATGACGTTGGGAAAAATTTTGGAAGATGTCATTAAAGATGAATTTTATCATCTCATTTTCGATTCAAAAATAAAAATAAAAATAAGCGGTTGCATGAACTCGTGCGGACAACACATGGTAGCCAATATTGGGTTACATGGAAGTTCTATTAAAGTAGGAGAGCGCGTAGCACCGGCAATGCAAGTAATATTAGGTGGAGGTGTTGATGAAAATGGCGTTGGTTCTATTGGTGAGAAAATTGTAAAAGTGCCAACCAAACGAGCACCTGAAATGTTGCGTATGGTTTTAAGTGATTATGAAAAAAATGCACTCGAAGGCGAATACTTCAACGATTATTATCGTCGCTTAGGAAAAAATTATTTCTATACTTTATTAAAACCGTTGGCAGATGTTGGTTTGTATGTAGATGATGATTTTGTTGATTATGGCGGAACAGAAAATTATGCACCGGCAATTGGTGTGGGCGAATGTGCCGGCGTGATGTATGATATGATTGCTATTATTATGAAAGATGCTCGTGTGAAGTTGATGGATGCCAAAGAATACCTAAAGAATAAACAATTTGCCGAAGCGATTTACAGTGCTTATTCCGGATTTATTATTGGCGCTAAAGCACTTTTATTAAGTAAGAATGTAGAATGTAATACGCAAATAAAAATCATCAAAGATTTTGACCAACACTTAATAAATACAGGTGAATTTTTGTTGGAAGATAGTTTTGAAAATACCATTTTACAAATCAACCAACACGAACCGGAGCAAGCATTTGCTGAAAAATATATCCAACAATTTGAAACCTACTTTAACGATGTAATTGCACATAGAGAAAAAATATTGAATGCTGAAAAAGTTGAAGCGTAAGTTTGGATTATTAATTGGTGTACTGTTTATTTTCTAAACGCAACACTCCAAAATAATGTTTATCTTTAAGTATGCAAATTCAACAAGATAACGATAGTTTAATTATTTCAATACCAAATAATATTGACGCTTTTGGAAAACAAAAGTTAATTGAATATGCAAAATATTTGGAGCTTACTGCCGGTAAAAAAATTAAACAGGAAGAAGCTGATAAATTAGCTGAAGAAATGAAGTCTTCATGGTGGAAAAAAAATAAGATGCGTTTCGTTAAAGCATGAAAATAATTGTAGATGCCAACATAGTATTTAGTGCAATTTTAAATACTAATGGTAAAATTGCTGACCTACTGATAAATAGTACAAATGTAAAATTTATTGCACCGGATTTTCTTAGATTAGAAATCCGCAAATACCACAATAAGTTGGCAAAAACAAAAAAAATAAGCTCTTCCAATATTCAAGAAATTGAATATTTTATTTTTCAAAATATTGTGTTTATCTCGGAAATTCAAATCGAAGAAAAGTATTGGAAACAAGCATACGAATTATTAAAAGATATTGACGAAAAAGATACTCCGTATATAACGTATGCATTAAAATTCAAATGTAAACTTTGGACTGGAGATAAAAAGTTAGTAAATGGATTGAAAAAGAAAAATCGTTCGCTAACTATTTCTACAAATGAATTATATGAGTTGTTAAATTAAATTCCAATGCTCAAAAAACTTATTCTCGTTGGTGCCGGTCC
>JAGQYE010000139.1 GCA_020436225.1 Bacteroidota bacterium
CACCAATATCGCCATCTAACGGATTTTCTATAATACCTTCTTGTAAACATAAAGCAGCTTCATTAACCATTGCAAAAGCACAACGCATGTGAATGTCGTTTGCATCAAATTTCTTTCTTGAGTTACCTCCATAGAATGAATAAATTTCTGCATCAATTTGACCGGAAACTTTCTTGCCTTTCTCGTCGTATTTATAAAATCCTTTTTTATTTTTTCTGCCTTTGTAGCCGGCTTTAGAAATTTCTAAAAGTGTTTTACTTACTTTAAATTTCGGACGATTTGCCAATAATTCTTCCATCAATTCTCCACTCATAATATGTGCGCCAACATCAATACCAACCTCGTCAGCTAAAGTAATTGGTCCTACAGGGAAACCAAATTTATTCATTTCCTTATCTATCTGTAAAATGTCACCACCTTCATCTAACAATAATTGTGCTTCGTTCATTAAAGGCGCCAAAATTCTGGTTGTGTAAAATCCGGGACCATCATGCACCACAATCACCGTTTTTCCTTGACGAACGCCAACATCAAAACAAGTTGCAATTACCCAATCAGCAGTTTTATCTGTTTTGATAATTTCCAATAATGGCATTTTGGGAACAGGAGAGAAGTAGTGCATACCAATCACCAATTCAGGATTTTTTGATTTTTCTGCAATGTGTCTAATCGGCAATGCTGAAGTGTTACTTGCAAAAATGGTATTTGGTTTTGCAAAAGTTTCTACATCTTTTAAAATACTTTGCTTTAATTTCAAATCTTCAAAAACGGCTTCAATAACAATTTCTTGATTGTCTAAATCTTCATAATTTAAACTTCCGGAAAGCAATGCCATTTTTTCTTCTAATTCGATTTTAGTCATTGCTTTTTTAGAAACACGTTTATTGTAGTCGTTGTAGATAGTTTTGTAGGCAGCAGAAATCATGTCTTGATTGATGTCTTTCAATAAAACATGGATATCGTCATTTAAAGAAACTTCCGCAATTCCGGCGCCCATAAATCCGGCACCAATCATGCCCATTCTATGTACTTTTTTAATTAATTTCTCATCGTATGGATTTTTCTTTTTGTCTGTCATCGCAAAGAAAATATTAATTAGTTGACGAGAAACCGGCGATAAAATAAGCTCTTCAAATTTTGTAGCCTCCGCATCTAATCCTTTTTCCATTCCTTGATTCCAGCCAATTTCGACACATTCCAATATTTTGTATGGAGCCGGATAATTTCCTTGTGTTTGTTTGTCCACCATTTTTTTTGCTTGGTCAAACACAATTTTATTTAATAAAGGAGCTTCTAAAACTAAACCTGTAAGTGCTTTTTGCAATGCAGGAATTCCTTTCTTTATAGTGTCTAAGTTAATTTCGTTGCGTTCACGTTTTATTGGTTTACTAACCAACTCTAATGCAAATTTTTGAGCAGCTGCTTGAAGTGCAGAAACATGAACTACTTTGTCTGCTAATCCCATTTTTAATGCAGGCATCGCAAATACATTTTTTCCGGTTAGTATCATGTCTAATGCTGCTTGTAAACCTACTAAACGTGGCAAACGTTGTGTACCGCCACCACCAGGCAATAAACCTAATTTTACTTCAGGTAAAGCTACTTTTGTTGATTTGTCATTTGATAAAATTCTTGCTTGGCAAGCCAACGCAATTTCTAAACCGGCACCTAATGCATTGCCATGAATAGCTGCTACTATTGGTTTCTTTGAATTGGCAATTTTGTTGAGCAATTCATGCCCTTTTCTGGTTATTGGTTCAAAATCGCCTTTTTGCTTTACTCTTTGAAACATCTCAATATCTGCACCTGCTATAAAATCTTTCTTTTTGCTGGTTAATACAAATGCTTGTATGGAATTGTCATTTTGTAAATCTTCATAAACCTCATCAAATAGCGTTAGAATTTCCGGACTTACTTTATTAACTTTTTCTTTCTTTTGGTCGAACCAAATTGTACAAACGCCATTTGGATTTTTTTCTATACTAAAAAAATCTTCTTGTTTTATAGTTGCCATATTTGTTGTTAGTTTTCTGTTATTAGTTATTGATGATTTGTTTTAGTTATCAGTGATTTTCTATTTACTCATCACTATTCACCCATCACTCATCACTCTATTAATATTTTTTAATCAACATTGCTGTTCCGTGGGCTCCTGCAGCGCAAGCAGCTAAGATGGCATATTTTCCACCTCCTTTTTGTAATCTGTTAGCAGCCATAGTTAATAAACGTCCGCCAGTTGCACCAAATGGATGACCAATAGAAAGTGAACCGCCCCAAGCATTTATTTTTTGTTTTGGAATACGACCAA
>JAGQYE010000003.1 GCA_020436225.1 Bacteroidota bacterium
ATAACGGTAAATTGTATGAGTAGTGGCAGATTGCGGGCTTTTTATCTGTCAAACCGCTACGCAGTTTAAGCGGGCTACAAACCTTAATATTTAGTACTTTGCCTGCCATTACTTATACAAAATGTTGGGCATTCGTTGTTTATTCAACTTTCAATTCCCAATTTTCAAAATCCAGCTTTGTATCTTGATATTGCACTTTGTCTCCAAATATTTTTTGTATTTCAGTCCTAAGGTTATCAGGAGTATTTATTCCGAAAATAACTCCAGTAATCATATTCCTTTTAATTGGAACCTTGTAGCCTGAAGGCAATTCTTTATCCTTATTATTTTGCCTTGCTAAACCGCCAATAATTAACCTTGATTCTCTTTCATTTGACCAAATTCCTTTGTTTTTTTGAAGAAGTAATTTTTCAAATAACAAATCCAAGTCTTTCGGGTCTCTAATAATACTTGCAATACGCTTAAATTCTATATAATCTTTATGTTTTATCCATTCTATATCACCATTCAAATCAATCAATTTCTCCCTATAATCGACAGGATTTAGATAACAACGACATTGTAATAATTGAGAAAAATAATCATCAAATTCTGAACTGTTATATTCTACACAAATTCCCTTGTGACTGTCTGCATAATGCGACCACATATGAATATTTGTTTTTGTCTCAGAGAAACAGCAAATTCCAAATTCTTTTGTATTATCTATAATTAAATCTTCCGTTTTGTCTGCAATGGAATTAATTGAGTTTAAGAAATCATTATAATATTTTATGATTTCCATATTACAGTCAAATGGGTCATTAAAAAATCTCGGTTTTGAAAACCATAGATAGTTTTTCTGAAATGATTCAATTTTTTTATCGGATGATAAATCATCCATGTTGAAATTAAAATACTTGTATATTTTCATCTTATTCAAGATAACCTTTAAAAACCAAAACCTCATTTGTGTCAAGCACAATAATTTCCGCAGTGAATTTCACTGTATTTCCAATGAAAATATTTGTAATCGTAACAGCGGCATTTCCTCTATTGCTATCATATGTATTAAAAAATTGCCAAGTAAATTTTATTTCAGTCGCTGCGTATGTTGTACTTGTTTCAGGAATTTCTTTTGTTTTAAGAGCATAAACTCCGCCATAAGATTGCGAATTATTGTTTCTCCAGTTGTTTGTAAAACATAATGTATTATCATCACACATGTAAAATGACAACGAAACATCAGCGTTCAATGCTAAGTTGTCAAAATTTTCTCCATTAATGGAATAATTTGTCACTTTGTAAGTAACTTCTGTTGATTGTCCAAATACTGAACTAAAAGTCAGTATTGTCAAAATGCTAAAAATTAGTTTTTTCATATTCTACTAGTTTATGTTTATAAGTTTCGCTTTTTTACAATGATGCCCAACGGATGGCAATAAGAAACGTAGGGAATTTCAAAGCTCCTACCTATCCAGCTACCAAACCGTTGATTAAATGTTATACCGTTCAAATTTAGCACTTTCCGCCCTATGTTTTTTATTGCGTGTTAC
>JAGQYE010000140.1 GCA_020436225.1 Bacteroidota bacterium
AAACCATTTAATGCATCGATTGAATAGATGTTTTTTTCTCCATAATGTTTTATGAAAAGCTGATGTGCTTTATTAAAATCCGAAATCGCATCATCAAGTTTATTTTGACTCAATAATATTTCGCCACTTTGTACATACACATCGCCAAGAAATTCGTCTTCATTTAATAATTTTGTTGCTTGTAGTAGTTGTACACTCTTTTCTTGTTTGTGTTGTGCTGTCCAAACTACCGCAAGCTCAACAACTGCTTGCTTGTATAAATTATGTTGTATGCCAAAATATTTTTTAATTAATTCAATTGTCGATAATAAATATTTTTCAGCTTCTGTATATTGTTTTAACAAGGAATAATTTTTCCCGATATTCAAATAACAATAAACCAAATCCGGACAATTATTTCCATATATTTTTTTTAAAATATTTTCTTCTTTCAATGAATAATACAAAGCCTTTTCAGGATCATCTTTCATATAAAACAAGCTTCCTAATGCACCATAAGCATTTGCTGTCATCGGGTTATTGTTCCCATTTTTTTTAATGTTAATCTCTAATGATTTTGTTAAATATTTTTCTTCTAATTCATAATCAATTTTTAAATCTGCCACCAAACCTAAGTTGTAATATACTTGCGCACAAAGTGTGTGATTTTCCCCAACTGTTTGTTGTAGCAATCGCAATGATTTATTATAATTCAATAATGCAGAGTCGTATTCTGTTTGTAAATAATAACAACTTCCTATACCATTATAAGCTTTCGCAATAGAAATAGTGTCGATAGCATTATGAAGTACGTAATCAAAACTTGCTTTACTTTTTTCTATAATTTGAATCCGTTGATAAGCATCTGCCAATACAAGTTGAGTTGCGCATTTTAAGTGTAATGTTATTTCATTTTTATTAAGTTGTTGCTTCAACATCGAAATACATTCATCATATTTTCCTTTAGTAATCAGGAATTTTGCATATACTAATTGAAACTGAATGTAGGCTTGTTGGTTATTTTTTTCTACAAATGAACTGCAAGTTTCAAATACTTTTTCTAGTTGTGAAAGTTGTCTTGCTTTAAATAATGCTTCTGCTATCCAATAAATAGATTCAGCAGTTTTGGATTTATCGCTATTTGTATATGATTGTTGTAAATCAGTTATTAAAAGGCGCAATGTTGGTACAACTTGTTCATCATAAATCAACAATTGTTTTGCTTTATTAATTGTATTAGCATGATTGTTCGCTTGAACAAATTGTGCAGCAAAAATGAAAATCAAAAAGAATTGAAAAAACCTATATTTCAAAAACAAACATTTTATCCATATAAATTTAATAACACTATTCAGAGTTTTAATAGCATCAAGTTGATTATTTTTGATTTATGAAGAAAATAGCAGTGTTACCGGGCGATGGAATAGGACCGGAAATAATAGAACAAGCCGTAAAAACATTAAAAGCAATTGAGCAAAAATTTGGGCATCAATTTGAATATAATTATGGATTAATCGGTGCTGCCGCCATTGACAAAACCGGAAATCCTTATCCTAACGAAACGCATGAATTATGCTCGAGTAGTGATGCGATTTTATTTGGTGCTATCGGCAATCCAAAATACGACAACAATCCATCAGCCAAAGTAAGACCGGAACAAGGTTTATTAAAAATGCGCAGCAGCTTAGAATTATATGCCAACATTCGTCCGGTAAAAAGTTATGATACTTTATTGTCAGCATCACCTTTAAAAGAAGATAGAATAAAAAACACCGATTTTATTGTAGTTCGAGAATTAATCTCTGGTATTTATTTCGGCAAACCTCGTGGAAGAAGTGAAGACCAAACTATCGCTTACGATACTTGCGTTTATACAAAAGATGAAATTTTACGTATCACCGAGAAAGCTTTTACATTCGCCAAAAACAGAAAGAAAAAAGTTACACTTTTAGATAAAGCGAATGTGTTGGCAACCTCTCGACTTTGGCGCGAAACGGTAACAGAATATGCCAAGCAATTTCCCGACATCGAATTGGAATGTAATTTCATCGACAGTGCAGCAATGGAAGTCATTACCAAGCCTACCAAGTTCGATGTCATCTTAACCGAAAATCTTTTCGGCGACATCATCAGCGATGAAGCATCAGTAATTACAGGCAGTTTGGGCTTGTTGCCGTCAGCATCATTAGGCAATAAAATTTCACTTTACGAACCCATTCATGGTTCGTATCCACAAGCAGCCGGAAAAAACATTGCTAATCCAATGGCAACTATTCTATCTGCAGCTTTATTATTAGAATATAGTTTTAATCTATTGGAAGAAAGCAAGGCTATTGTAAATGCAGTCGAAAAAGCTATGAATGAAGGTTTTGTTACCGAAGATATTAATCAAGGAAAATATTCAACTTCCGAAGTTGGCGATAAAATTGTAGAGTTTATTTTGGAATAATTTAAGAATTAAAAAAGTTAGAATTAGCATTTATTGTGATATATTCTTCAATTCTCTCATTAGCTAATTGACTAATTTTAAAATTATCGAATATCAAATGAAAGTAGTAATTCTCGGTTCGGCACATCCACTTCGAGGCGGTTTGGCTGCGTACAACGAACGCTTAGCTACTGAATTTATGCGTGAAAATGATGAAGTAAGTATAGAAACTTTTTCACTGCAATATCCTGAATTTTTATTTCCGGGCACCACACAATATTCTTCCTTACCTAAACTTCAAAACTTAACCGTACATGTTTCTGTTAATTCCATCAATCCATTTAATTGGATAAAAGTTGGATGGAAAATAAGAAAACAAAAGCCGGATATTTTAATCGTGAAATTTTGGTTGCCTTTTATGGCGCCTTGTCTAGGCACAATTTGCAGAATAGTAAAAAGCAACAAACACACCAAAATTATTTCCATATTAGATAATATTATTCCGCACGAAAAAAGAATCGGCGATACTTTTTTGACGAAATATTTTGTAAATAGTGTAGATGCATTTATCGCTATGAGCGATTCTGTTTATAAAGATTTAAATCAGTTTGACCAACAAAAACCAAGATTACTACAACCCCATCCATTGTTTGATAATTACGGCGAAGCCATTTCAAAACAAGTAGCACTCCAACAATTAAACTTAAATCCAAACAAAAGATATTTATTGTTTTTTGGATTGATAAGAGATTACAAAGGTTTGGATATTTTGCTAAAAGCTATGGCAACCGATGCTATTAAAAATTCGGATATTCAATTAATCGTTGCCGGCGAATATTATTCAAATAAAGAAGAATATGAGCAACTCATTCAGCAACTTCAACTACACGATAAATTAGAATTACATACACGTTTTATTCCTGATAATGAAGTCGGCAATTACTTTTGTGCCGCCGACTTAGTGGTGCAACCTTACAAACACGCAACACAAAGTGGCGTTACGCAAATTTGTTATCATTTCAATAAACCAATGCTGGTTACCAATGTTGGCGGTTTGCCTGAGATTGTTCCTAACAATAAAGTTGGCTATGTAGTTGAACCAAATGCCGATGCCGTTGCACAAGCCATTCTTCAATTTTATAATGAGCATAAAGAAACCGAGTTTATTCAAAATATCTTGGAAGAAAAAAAGAAATATGCTTGGTCAACCATGGTAAAAAACTTGAAAAGTTTAGTTTAATTTTCGATTTCTAAAAATCATCATTCAAAATGTTTAAATTTGTTCGATGATTATTCGTTCAAAAGCACCTTTACGTATTGGCTTAGCCGGCGGTGGCACTGATGTTTCGCCTTATTCCGATATTTATGGCGGTGCTATCTTAAATGCAACGCTCAGCTTATATGCATCAGCATCTATAAAACCGCGTAACGATGGAAAAATTATCCTCAATGCCATTGATAGAAATGAGCAATTAGAACTAAAAAGCGAAGAAGCTCTTGCTATTGACGGCAATTTAGATTTAGCAAAAGGCGTTTACAATAGAATTGTAAAAGATTTTGTAAAAGCACCTTTGTCGTTCGAGTTAAATACTTATGTTGATGCACCGCCGGGCTCGGGTTTAGGTTCTTCTTCTACTTTAGTAGTTGCCATGTTAGGTGCTTTTGTAGAATGGTTGAAATTGCCACTCGGCGAATACGACATTGCACATTTAGCCTATTCTATCGAAAGAGAAGATTTAAAAATGGCAGGCGGAAAACAAGATCAATATGCTGCAACATTCGGTGGCGTCAATTACATGGAATTTTTTGCAGGCGAAAAAGTTATCGTAAATCCATTGCGAATAAAGCCGGAATTTATTCATGAATTAGAACACAATTTAGTATTGTTTTATACGCAAACTTCGCGCTTGTCTTCAAAAATTATTGAAGAGCAAACCAACAATGTACATTCAAAAAAATCATCTTCTATCGAAGCTATGCATCAACTTAAAGAGCAAAGTGTGTTGATGAAAGAAGCCATTCTAAAAGGAAATATCGACGATATTGGTAAAATATTACACAATGGCTGGATGCATAAAAAGCTAATGGCAGATGGCATTTCCAATGCATCGATAGATGCTATATATGAAACTGCATTACAACATGGCGCTACAGGCGGAAAAATTTCCGGCGCAGGCGGTGGTGGCTTTATGATTTTTTACGCACCGTATATCTACAAACATCAATTGATAAGAAAGCTCAATGAATTGGGCGGTACTGTTATCAATTATACTTTAACCAACGAAGGTTTGACAACTTGGACAGTTTAATTTTTTATCTTCTTATGAGATAAAAAGAATTTACTCTGCTTTTGCATGAGCAGACAAATATTCGTAGATATTTGCTTTTTGCTCATCTGTAATTTTTGCTTTTGGTGCCATTTTATCTAACCAACCCACCCATTCTTCTTTAGTAAATTTTGAAGGTTCTACTAACTTATGGCATTTCACACAACTTGCTGCGTACAAGTCAGCATGAGCTTGCATAGTCATTGAGCTTGCATTTTCTGTTGCCGATTCTGATTTGCTTACGCTTGATTTTGTCTTATGCGAACAAGCATAAACAAAGATTGAAAGTAATGCAATGATTAATATCTTTTTCATAATTATTTATTTTATTGGATGAGCTTTTTCTATTTCACTTTATAACCGTCAGTTAAGGTATTTAAAAAAGCAATAATATCATTTATTTCTTGTTTATTCAATTTTAGATCACCTAAATCTTCTTTATTTACTGTTGATTCGACTTCAGGATGTGCAAATTTCGGATTAGTATCGCGCACATTATAAAATTCCATAACTTCTTCTAAGGTTTTAAAAATTCCGGAATGCATATAAGGTGCTGTCAATGCAATATTGCGCAAAGTTGGCGTTTTAAATCGTCCTACTTCTAACGGATTGTTCATTTCAAATTTAGATAAGCCACTATCTATTGGCATTTCTTGTTGTAGTGGATGTTTAGGCAAACCAATATTATCATACGAGTAATCAGTAAAAACAATTTTATCTGTTGATGCGTAAGGTGTAGGTGTACTCAAGTGGCACAACGAACATTTTGCTCGTAAAGTATCATTAAACAACTGCATTCCACGCATTTCCTGTGCAGTGAGTTTTACTTTTCCGGCTAAATAGAAATCAAATTTGCTGGTAAATTGATTAACTTGATTCGACATTTGAAATGCTTGCAAACACATCGTCGCATAAAAAACAATAGTTTGACTATCAGCTAAGACTTGTTTACCAAACAGTTTTTCTAATTTCGGATAATAAGGTGCTCGTTTTAATTTGGAAGAAACTAGACTAAAATCTCGGTTATTCATTTCATGTTCTGAAACCATAGGAAATAATGCTTGTTGGTTTAAGAACTCTGCTTTTCCATCCCAAAAAAATCCGCCTACTTCTTCCCAAACACCACGCACAACTTCCGCTCTGCGATTAGGCGCAAGTCCCATATAGGCTAATGCATTGGCATTACGTGTTCCACTTTTTCCTGTAGAACCGACAGAAAATGCCAAATGTCGTGGGTCAGAAAAACCACTCATTGGCGAATGGCAAGTGGCACAACTAACGCCGGCTGGTTCGGATAAATTCTTATCAAAGAAAATTAATTTGCCTATGTATGCAGAATCAGATAATCCGGTGTTATTATTGATGAATTCTTCTTCTGATGCATAATAAAATGGAGTAGATTTTTTTTGACAAGCAAAAAATAAAACGAAAAAAAATGAACACAAAAAAAACAGTCGCTTTTTCATCTTAATAAAAGTAGTAATTATTTTAGAGAAAATGCTTCGCTACTATTCTCTTAACTAAATTTAGAATTTTGATAGTTGAGTTTTTTATTGTTTCGCAAGTTTTCTGTTCCAATAAATGATATATAGGCTTCCTATTATGGTTGGAAGTATCCAAAAAATAAGAGTGCTCATATTCAAGCCTGCAATAATAAATGCGGTTACTGACGCAATGAGTGCGCCAATCATTTTACCTAAATGATTTTGTTGCCATTTTAATTTTAATAGTTCGATATTTCGATACATTCGAAAATCTTTCAACGTCATCAATAATCCAAAAGCCCCGAAGAAAATATACAAAATACTATTTCCAATATGTTGTAATTCGCCAATAATGCCAACAATCAGCATCAATATCGAACAAGCACACATGGTTCCTGAAATTAATTTATCTAGCATATCGGCACTCGTTTTTGATTTCTTTTTAAACGTTATTGCTCGATTGCCGGCTAACACCATATAAATAGTAAAAACACCAATTAGAAATAAAAATAAATTTTCGTGGTTTGGAAGTCGCGCAACAATCAAGGAAATAAATGCACTAATTAGGATGGCATACGAAAAAATTTTGCCGAATCGTTTATGTTGTTTTCCTCCTTTTTTAACTAATACAGAAAGAATGCCCATCAACAATCCTATTCCACCAAAAAATGCATGAATATAAATCAGGATTTTTATTGTTTGTTCCATGTAGATGTTTTTTGCAATGTACAAAAATTGAATCTCTATATTAGAATTAGATGTATTAAATATTAAAAATGGGAAAAGAAATAAAATCTAAAAAAAATTGAAATAAACAAATAAAAATAAATGAGCATAAATCAAAACATCAGAATATCAATATTTATTAATATTTTAGGATTGTAAATTAAAAATGAAAATAAATGAGCATAAATTAGTAATTAGCGAATAGTAATTAGTGAATAGTATTTTTCTATTGGTGCATTATCTAACTTCTTTTCTTCACTATTAATAAAAATAATAACGTACAGAAATTAAGCTATAGATAAAAAGTCATTAAATAAACTCTTATCGAGGTTTATAAAGAGCCAACAAATTTCACTAAATCTTCTCTGTCTTTCTTAGACAATTGAGATACTTTTATTTTTTGAGCTTCTGCCTCGCCGCCGTGCCACATGATGGCTTCTAACAAGTTGCGAGCTCTACCGTCATGCAAATAATTAGTATGACCATTCACCAATTCGCTTAATCCAATTCCCCAAAGTGGCGGCGTGCGCCATTCTGTTCCGGTGGCTAAATAATCCGGGCGACCATCTGCTAAATCCGGTCCCATATCATGCAATAACAAATCAGTATAAGGATAAAAAGTTTGGTTATTTAAGAAAGCAAATGCCGTGTTATTTCCGGTGGTATATTTTTGCGTATGGCATTTGTTGCAACCTATATTAAAGAAAATTTGCTTACCATTATTGGTGGAAGATGAATTAAAATCACGTCTTTTGGGAACAGCTAAAGATTGCGTATAAAATGCTAAATCAATGGCATCAAGACTATCTAATTCCGGATCGTCAGCAAGACCATCATCTTGAACTTGACCATAAGCCGTTTCTTGAGGAAACACGAATGATGTAACGCCCATATCTTGGTGGATGGCATCGGTTGCTTGTACTAATAATGTTGCGTTATTGGCTTTCCAACCAAATCGTCCTAATTCGAACACTCCTAAAATCGGATTAAAAACACGGTTGGCTTTTCCTGAAATACCATCATTATCTGCATCATTAATATCTTGTTTCGCTAAAATCACACTTTCCGGAATGGCTTCTAATAAACCTAAACCAATTACTTGTTGTGCTATTCTCGGCGACACCATCATATTTGCCGGAATTGTTGCCGTTGTTGAAGTTAATGTATAAATAGGTTTGCGCAACGAATAGGTGCTGCCATCTGCAAATGTATGTGTTGTTTCTTGGAAAGAAATTTGTACTTGTCCTTCTGATGTTGTGCCTACAATTGCTCGGTGTTGAAATTGTGTACCTAAACCCGGAACCGGCATTGGTCCCTGACTTTCATCTGCTCTTGGAATACTTACGCGAAATAGTAATCCACGCAAATCGCTGCCTGAAAATGGTTGTGGTGATTTTCCATTTTTAGGATGACACAAAACACATGAAACATTATTAAAAATTGGTCCTAAGCCCGGATTGACAGTCGATGGATTAGCAACAAATGAGTTAGAGAAAAGCTTATCGCCGGATGCATGTTGTGCCAATTCATTTGCATTAAGGTTAGATGCCGGTTGCTCATAAGATCCACTAAAAATACTGTTGTAAGTTGTTGCTCCTCCCGGAAATTCTTCGGATGCATCATTTTCGATAGAATCCTTAGAACATGCAACCATCAAACATATTCCTATAAAATAGATTACATTTTTCATGGCTTAGTTGTTTTATAAACGCACAAATGTCCCGTAAAATCGGGACATTTGAATTTTAATAAGGTTGTATTTTCTTTAATTTTTTACAATCCATTGATAAGTGGAATTAATTGAGTTCTAATTGTAGTTTCCAAATTTGAAACCTTGGTTTGAGCCAACTCTATAGAAGCTCTATCACTACCTAAGGCTGTTGAGTAAGTTACGCTTGTTGAACCACCAATATTTTGAATCGCTTCAATTGCTTCCACAATTTGAGCTTTGATCGTAGCATCTAAGACAGCATCATTAGAAGCCACAACATCGGACAATCCTTTTCCATTTCCACCTGTTCCATATATACCTAAATATACATTAGAAATACTTTGGATATTGTTGGTAAAATCACTTTTTGTATTGTTGCTAAATCTACTTTCTTCTTCTCTTATGCCTGCTGCCACATCTCCTCCATTATTATCTATACCGTCTAATGTATTTTGAATTTTAGTATCAAAAACTTCGCCTGCAATTCCACGAATGCCTTCTGCTAATTCTACCAATACATCTTTTTCTGTTGGATAACGGCTGCTGTTATCTTTTAGTTGTGCGCCAAAATCGCCACCTGTAGAAATCCAAGCATTTATAAGTTCAGCCGTTTTTCCTTTCAAGCTTTCAGCCGTTGCAACTAAATAATCTAATTCTCTTGCAGTAAATGATGCCGCTGTTCTGTTGCCATCTGTTCCCCATAAGAAATATTCTATTGCATGGAAGCCTTTAAGACCTGTGCCTGCATCTCCGGTAAGCGCATCTATATAGGCTTTATTTATCACATCAGATCCGGATAAGATTGTTTCAACACCAATACTATCTAAAGGCCATGTATCGATATTTGGGTCAATTTCATTATCTGCAACCGGACCAAACAAGAATCCTTCGCTGGCTTCCCAAGGCGCTCTGGTTGCTCTCCAAGCTTCTTTTGCTGCTGTCAATTCTGATTCTGTTGCGCCACCATCTTTTAATGCTTCTACCGCGGTTAACAATAAATCTGCTTTATTATCTAAATCGGTATAAGTAGCAATTATAATATTGTCTGTAATATTTGAAATTTCGGCATTATAAACACCTACCTTATCCTTCGAGCAACTTATCGTGCTCAATACAACGATACCTAATAAAAAGAAGTTTGTAATTTTTTGCATGTATTTATTTTTTTGCAAATATAGAATTGGTCTAAATAAAAACAAATACCAAAATTTAATGGAAGCACTACTAAATTTTAGGTATTTATTAGAGAAGATAAAAACGAAAAATACATTAGAGATTTAAGTAGTAAGATTTAAATAGTAAGAATAAATATTATTATACTTAAAAAAATAACTTAGTGTACTTCGTGTCTTAGTGGTAAAATACTTCAAAAATTTTTATTCTTTAGTATGCCATCTGAACGCAATAGTTCCGAATGCGCTAATGCCATCGCTTGGAATAATTCCCGGACCGGGATAACTTTCTGCTCTTCTTGTAAAATATTTATTGTTGCTTAAATTATTAACTGAGCAACTAAACTTAAACCACTTATAAGCATAAGAAGCATTGAAATCCATTACGTAATAGTGTGGAATTTCGCCGATTACTGCTGTAGAAGCATATTTGGCATTGGTGGCATCAGTGAATTGTTTGGAAACCGTAGAAATTTGCCAACTACATGCAAAATCTTTATACTTGAAACGTACGCCTCCACGGAAAATAAATTGCGGCGCAAACTCCACCACATTTCCTTCAATTTGTTTGTTCTGCGATTTTATGTAAAGTGCATTGGTGTATGTAAAATTGGAAAATAAAGATGTCCCAAAATCAGAATTTTCATTTATACATTTTACGATATCTACTTCCACAAACGACTCAACTCCTAAACTTCTTGAGTTGGAAATGTTGGTTTTAAAGCGATAGATGTTATACTGCGAATCTACTTGCTGAATAGAACCAACTTTTTTATTGTAATACAACGTAAAAAAATTGACATCATAATTAAATTGCTCGCCTTTCTTTCCTCTTATTCCAATATCTGCATTAAATCCTTTTTCATCTTTTATATTTGGATCAACACGCACATTTGGATTGTTGATGCGCAAATCAGTATAATTAATGCCTCTATAATTTTGAGAAATGTTAGCATATACTTCTGCTAAATGATGTGCTTTGAAACTAATTCCGACACCAAACAACGGGAAAATTCTTTTATACTTTCTACTATCATCATAAGCAACAGTATCAGCCTTATAATAACCATTTACATCTGTCAATAAAAACTCTAAACGAACACCCGGCGTAATGCTGAGTTTCGGTGTAATTTTAAAAATATTTTCAGCAGATAACGCTATATTATTTCCATAAAAATGGTAATCAGAATTTTCTAAATTGTTTGGATTTAGGTAATCAAAATCAGCATCAGAAGCATCGCTGCCCAAGCCTTGTTGTTTAGTGGTAAAGCCATGAAAATAACGGACACCAACACTCAACGAAGAAGTATCTTTTCCCATTTTATATTGATATAAAAAACGAGATTCCATGCCAAAATTCTTGTATTTATCTTTGATTAAATCTCTGTTTTTGAAATCGTCGTTTCTATTCGCATAACTCAAAAAGCCTAAGGCATTTCTTGAGCCGATTAAACCAAATAATATTGTATTCCAACGCAAATTTTCCTTCGGGAAATATTCCAACTTTACTACAGGAATATTCCAATTGATACCAAACCAATTTCTTGTTCTAGTAGATTGTCGTGGATCGTTTTTAAATTGATTATCCGTTAATCCGCCGGGTTGTTGCATCACATAATTTTGATGTGTGTATTCGGCAGACAAACTCACTTTCGGTGATATATGATAGGTTAAATTAATAAAAGCTGAATGCGCATTTAATTTTGAATTCGGACGCCAACCTTTGGTGTGCTTATATTGATAATAAGCATAGTAAGAAAATTTTTTATACGTTCCTTCTATTGCAGTAAACGAACTCACTGTTGCAAACGAGCCACCTGTCAACTGTGTAGTAAGTTGGAATTTTTTATCGATAGGTTGATGTGTTTTAAAGTTGATAAGTCCACCGAATTGCGTACCAAATTGCAACGAAGCCGCACCACGCACAATTTCCACTCTATCCATTCCTTCCAAAGGCGGCGTAAAATAAGCATCCGGATAGCCTATTGCATCTGCGGTAATGTCGTAGCCGTTTTGTCGAATATTAAATTCAGCCGAACGATTGGGATTTAATCCACGCGCGCCAATGCCCAACTGCATTCCGGCAGCATCACTTTCCCAAACATTTAAGCCTGCTATGCGATTAAAAACTTGTCGTCCGTTGTTGGTTGCTAAGTTGGCTTGCAGTTTCGACAAATCGACAATCTCTGTTTTCTTGCCTTCAAAAATTACGGTGCCTTCCACACTTTTTAAACGAATTTCTTTCATTCGTTCTGCTTTTATCGTTACTTCATTCAATGTATTTTGAATAGAATCTAATTGACGTACGATAGAATCAATATCTTGTGCAAACACAGAAACCGGCATCAACAAGCATAAAACAATAACAATATATCGACTAAAATTTTTCATTTTTTATTTATTCTCAAAAGGCAATATCCATTTTTTTGGTGCAAAGTTAATGTCTTCTTTGGCTAAATCAATTTTATTATTAATAAAAGGCCTGCTTGGATGTCCGTTTAAGGCTGCATAGCTATCGGCATAAACTTCAGGATTTACAAAACCATATTTTGTTTCATATTCTTTAGCCAAGAAATGCGCAAATTGCAAAATCATATCAGGTTGTGTGCTCATTTGTTTTTCTTGTTGAGGTGTTAAATAAATGCGGTTTCTTACTTCAGCAATTTTGCCTGTTTTATCTTTTACTACAAAAGTTGTCCAAGCATTTTTTTCCATCAACATCACGCGCCAAGAAAAGCGATAACCTTGTTCTGTCCAAAATAATTTTCCCGGATACAACAAATAACGCAACGGCAATAAGAATTGGATACTAAAATGAACAAGGACTAATGCTATCCAAAAACGTTCAAATTTTGGTCGATATAGGTTGTTTGATTTTTCATCTTTAGAAATAAAAAAAGATAAAAATCGTTGATGAAATTCAGGCGAGAAAAATATCCAAGTTGCCACTATCATCACATAAGGAAAAACGCCGATTTGAAACAAATAGCCGGTAAGCAAATGGAAAACAACAACTGCTAAATAAGCATACGGTCGTGTTTTATTATTCCAAAGAAAGAAAACAATACTTACATCGAACAACATACCAAACCAAGAAAACAAATAAGGAACGATTTTATAATCGAACAGAAAACCAATTACCGGAATATAATCTCGACTCTTCAACCATATAGTTAATGGTTGCGCATGCAATAACCAATCCGGATTTATTTTGGCAATGCCTGCAAAAAAATACACAATGCCGATTTGAAGTTGTAAGATAAAAATAAACCACATCGGAATGTAATCTACTTGGTTGGTTATTTTCCATTTTACATCTAAGGATGCGTATTTATTTGCCGGCAAAAAAAATATTATTAAACTTACGATGCTGACAAAGTAATAATGGTTGAGGTAATTGGTTTTGTCTAATAATTCGACATAAGTAAATGAAATGAAGAAAAGTATAGAAGCAATTCTGTAAAATAATCCAAGCATAATGCAGCACGCTGCCAAAATCATTACGGCAAAAACAACATACATGCCGTTACCTTGAAGCGGTTTTACAAATTCAAATCCTTGATAAGCAAAAAAGAATTTAGGTTGAATGTATAACGTGTTTACCCAACCTTTGGCAACAAAGCGAACACTGCTAAACAACAACATCGCACCAAAAAGAATGCGAAAGGATGCTAATGGTGCAATGGAAGTTGTACGAAATAAAAAGTGTTGAATTTTTTCTTTTAGTGCTATTGCATTAGTCGCCATCGCTATCGGTATAAGTAATAGAAACGCCTAAGGCTGAAGGCACATCTACTTTCATCAACACCAATAACTTTTTGGCTTCTAAAAATAAATCATCTGCTTTTTGTTTATTGTTGTTGATAGTGTTTGTATAATCGGGCGCACAAGCATTTACTTTATTGATGCATACATCAATTTGTGCCAAGATATCATCAGCTAAATTACCGCCAAATGTACTTTGTACATCTAATGTTCTGATATAATCAATCAAACCTTTTCCTGTAATGGTATCGTTGCCTTTGCCGTTTAAAACATCTTTCATATTGTTTAAAGTAAGCAACATATACTCAATACTATTATTAGAATAATAAGCTTGTGCTGCTGGCGGATTCGTAAAAACTGTTGACACATTTCCGGAATAGCCTGCAGGAATACCGACTTGTTTTCGTTTAAAATCATCGGTGCGTTGGGCAATAGAATTTACCAAAGTACTGAAAGAGCTTGCTGCATCTGTGCTTAAACTTTTGATGAAAATATTTCTGTATGATGTATTCCAATCAGAAAGAATAGTATGGTTGGTTTCGATTAATAAATCAACTAAAGAAGTTAGATAAGTTTTATACGATGCCGCATTAGGATGAATAGAAAAGCTATCTACAATTTCTTGTTGGGAAGATGTGCGAAACAAAAGATATTCTATTGCCGGCAAACCTTTGTCATTTTTATTTCTTGATTTAATAAACGTTGTTGAGTTGTCGTTTCTATTTATATACGCAAGTACACTATCTTTTCGGGTTGGATAATAGTTGACAATATCCATTGTCATTAATGCATCTGCCGGAGATGTTCTGTCGTAGATTTCACAATTTTGCCATTTTGAATAAGCCGTTAGAAATGCTTGTTGCAAATTGGTCAGTGTACTTATCGTTGGAGTTGTATTAAATTGAGTAGTGGCTGTTTTTAAACTTTGAAGTGCTGTATCATAACTATTATAAGAAGGTAGAATCAATGCATCAGCATAATGCGTAAACATTTCTTTCTTGAATGTATCATCTGTTTTAGGTTCTTTTACGCACGAAAGCAGAATGGTGCAAGCACAAAAGAGGAGACATTTTTGAAGAATATATTTCATAGGTTGAATAAAATAAGACACAAAATTAGATTAAATCTAAACAAAGTCCAATTTTATAAAAATAAAATAATATACCTAAATCTAAGTAATTAGACAGCTTCTGTGAGTTCTTCTTTGGTAACTAAGCTGTTTTGAATGGCATACACTATCATTTCTGAAGAAGAATTTATCTTCAATTTCTTCATGATATTTTTCTTGTGTGTGTAAACAGTATGTGTGCTCAAGAATAAATGTTTGGCGATGGTTTTTGCTGTCCAGCCTTTTGCGGTAAGTTTAATAATTTCTGTTTCGCGCAACGATAGATTAAACGGTTTGCAAGTATCTTCATCAGTATGGATATGTTTATCAATAATGATGTCCACTACTTTATGACACAAGAATTTCTCATTTTTTGCTGTGGCATAAATAGCATCTATAATTTCTTCTTCATCGCATTCTTTAGTCAAATAACTGCGCGCACCAAAATCAATAACTTTGAAAATATTAGCTTTATTTTCATCAGATGAAATAATTAAGAAATTAGTTTTTGATGATATCGTTTTTACTTTCTCAATATCATCCAAATCAAAACTATGTGCATTGTTATAATCAAAGATTACCACTTCAGGTTCATGTTTTCTTACCATAAAAAACAATTCATCTGAGTTGATTGCTTCTCCAATAATATCAAAATCAATTCTTGCTGACAATAGATTTTTCAATCCGATACGGATTAAATATTGAGCATCTGCAATTAAGATTTTAATCATTCTAATAGTTAATATTACTAACAAAAATACAGAATAAAATGATATGGAATATGAGTAAAAAAATATAAAATGGTATTTTAGCCTATTATTCTATTAATATGAACATTAATTTAACGTTTAATAAAACTTTGGTTGGCTCGCTCAAAAGCAAAATTAATGTTGATGTATGGCAACTAGCAAAAGATGCTTATGAGCAAAAAGATTATTCAAAAACAGTTAGAGCATGTATTAATTATATCAATCCTGAAATTGAACAAAAATATGCCAATGCAGAAAAAACTGAATATAAAATTCCGCATGGTTCAATTATCGTTTACATTTCTATCAGCGATACTACTTTTTCGGTTTCTGCTCCTTTCTTAAACATCGAAGGCGCACAAATTATTCCTATCCTGCGACAAGTGGCGCAATTAAATTTCAATCCGTTAGTCTTATCACAAGTGGTGTTGGAAGAACAGCAATTGTACTTTAAATATGCATGTCCAATTGATATGTGTGAGCCTTATAAAGTTTATAATGTTCTTAGAGAAATTTGTGTAAATGCCGACAACCTTGATGATGAATTTATAAGTAAGCTGAATGCCAAAAATATTCAAGAACCTATTATATATAATTTTACTCAAGAGGAAAAAGAAACCATTTATACATCTATTCAGTTATATATAAAAGAAGCCTTTGAAACATACAAGGAATTAGAAAATAATAGAAGAAATGCTTATTTGTGGGATATACTCATCATTACCTTATTAAAGATTGATTATTATTGCTCGCCGCAAGGTGGACTTAGAATAGAGTTAGAAAAGGCTATATCTTACATGAATAGTAATGCAGAATATTATCAACGACTCGGTGCTGCAACTTCGTTTTTACAAATGCTACAAAAAATAGATAAAGAAAGTTTTGAAAAAGACCTTTATAAGATTGATGTATTTGTTCCGTATAAATATAGCTCTGATTTAGAAACCGTAAAAGCAAAACTGAAAATTACTTATGAAACTGCTGAAAAAGAATTAAAAGCAAAAGAATATCTTGGCACAGTTCTAACTATTGAATATGGTATTTTAAATTTCTTTTTTGGATACAATGTAGAAGATAAAATAGCAGATATTCTTACCAAAGCAATGGAAAATGCTTCAGCAAAACCGCTACAAGAGGCAGCAGATACTTTATTTCTTGCTATAAAAGAAGTAATGAATATAAGTGAAGACACTGCCACTACAACACCTCAAGAAAATAACAACGAAAAGAAAGGTTTTTTCAGTAGATTATTTAGTTAATTTGAAAATATAGCGCAATGAATTTAGAAGAATTAAAAAACGCCGTATATAAAATAAACACAGCAAATGGAAGTGGCACCGGTTTTTATTTAAAGAACAACAATATTTTCGTCAGCAACTATCATGTTGTAAAAGGAAATAAAAAAGTGTCTTTAGAAAATCAAACAAAAGACCGATTTATTGCTGATGTTATATATGTAAATCCTGACGCTGACATTGCCATTATGAAATGTGCTACATTAAAGCCAAACATTTCCATTCCGTTTAATCAAGTATTAGATGTTCAAAGCAGAGACACCGTTTTTGTGCTTGGATTTCCATTTGGTATGCCGTTTACTGTAACAGAAGGTATCGTTTCTAATGCACAACAATTATTAGATGGCAGAAATTTTATTCAAACAGATGCAGCTGTAAATCCCGGCAATAGTGGCGGTCCGGTGTTGAGCGAAGAAGGAAATTTAATTGGCATTACCACAGCTAAATTTACAGAAGCCGATAATGTTGGGTTTGCCATTCCGGCAAGTGTTTTGAAAGAAGAGTTGGATATTTTTTCAAAAAATACAGAAGGAAAGTTTTCTTTAAAATGCAGTTCTTGTCAATCGTTGATTTATAAGAAAATGGATTACTGCCCGAATTGCGGTGCGAATATTGATGATAAGATTTTTGACGATAAGGAAATCAGCAAGTTTGCCAAATTTATAGAATCAGCCATTCAAGAAATGGGAATCAATCCGATTTTAGCCAGAAGCGGTTCTGAATATTGGGAATTTTATTCCGGCAGTGCGTTGGTGCGTATTTTTGTATTCCAAAAAAATTATTTGTACGCAACATCTCCGCTGAATGATTTGCCGAACGAAAATTTAGAACCTCTGTTAAAGTATCTCCTTCATGATTCTGTTGCTCCATATCAACTTGGCATTGCAAAAAATCAGATTTATATTTCCTATCGTGCTCACATGAATGATGTGTTTTCTTCACGAAGTGATGAAGTAAAAAAGTATCTAAGTCATCTCATTATAAAAGCAAATGAAATGGATGATTTTTTTGTAAAAGAATTTGGATGTAAAATGAGTAATTACGCTAAAATAGAAAATACCAATAACGATTAAAGAAATTATTTTACAGTAATTCTTCCGGTAGATGCAATCTTATTATCAACGATAAGTTGGTAGAAATAAATACCAGAATTTTTGAATGACTCTTTGGTAATTTTTTGCTCGTAGTTCTTTATTTGGCTGACTTTATACACTTCGCTGCCTACCATATTATAAAATACGATACTCACTTTTTGATTATCTAAGTTGATGTCTTCACTGATTTTTATTGTTGCATCCGTTATCATTGGATTCGGATACAATTTTATTATCTCTTTGTCTCCAAAACGAGCATCCGTAAATGCTAATTCCATTGAACTATTAGCAACCGTTAGCTTAGGAGAAAGCATAAAAATTGCACAAAATAAAAGTAGATATGTAAACGTTTTATACATAGGCTTTGGGGTAACTTTTGTTATATTAACATAGCTTATCAACATAAAATTAGTTATTTATTGTCAAAAAGTCAATAAGCGTGCCAATTTTTTATGGATTAATTGAATTTCAGGTGATTAATCAGCTCGGAAAAACCGGAAATCTGGTAATCAGCATCCATATTTTCTTTTTCATTTGAAGCGATAAGGAAAGTAGTCATTCCAAGCGATTTTCCGAATTGCATATCGGAAAAAGAATCACCAACCATAATAGATTTTGAAAAATCTATTGCCGGAAAATCTTGCTGTGCTAATAAAGCCATGCCATTATTCGGTTTGCGCAGCTTATTATCTTTTGATGCCAAATCCGGAGCATAATAAACAGCATCAATTCGACCGCCGTTTATTTCTATTATATTCATCATATTTTGATGAATTTCATTTAATTCTTCATGTGATAGTAAACCTTTAGCGATGCATTGCTGATTAGTAACTACAATAATTCGCGGAAATATTTTTGCCAATTTAGGCAAAGTTTCTAAAACGTCTTTCAAAAAATCAAATTGTTCCCAAGTCAATACATAACTTTGCTCAATTTTTTTATTGATAACACCATCACGGTCAAGGAATAAAGTCCAACTTTCGTCTATATCTATCATATAAAAATAAAACTATCTAAAATCAAATTGTGCTTTTTGATAATCTTCCGGCACACCAATATCTATAAAATAATTGTCAA
>JAGQYE010000004.1 GCA_020436225.1 Bacteroidota bacterium
CGGCATTGTTACGGTAGAGCAAAATAAAATTGTTGACGAATATTATACGCTCATTCAACCACCTAATAATTTCTATTCATATCATAATATTCGCGTGCATGGAATTTCCTCTAAAGACACTGCTGACTTAGTTACTTTCGATGCTCTTTATCCGGAAATTTATAAACGTTTACTACACAAACAAGTGGTGGCGCACAACGAAAGTTTCGACAGAAATGTATTACGTAGCAGCATCAGCCATTATGGTTTGTCGGCAAAAGGATTATCCTTACATAAGTCATGGCAATGTACGGTAAAACTCTATCGCAGTCTTGGTTATCGGCACAACAAACTCAGCGATTGCTGCAGCAGATTAGGCATTCCGCTCCAACACCACGAAGCACTTTCCGATGCACGCGCGTGTGCAATGTTATATTTAAATTTCTTACAAAATCATTCCGAAGAGTCAACCTTTGCGATGTAAAAAATCGGCAAGTTGACTTTCAAATTCAGCAACTTCGTAAATCATAAACTTAAATTACCTCATTCCATAAATCTTCATTAAAAAACAAACATTGCTCTATGTTTTGCAATTTATTCGTAGCAATATATAAATAACGCTTTAAGGCTGTTTCTGTAAAATTCATCAATTGGTTAGGCTGTACATTTCGCGTATTACTCGATTCTTTTACCACTACAAACATCGCTTCCTTCGGGCTCTTCCAGCAATGATAAATATAATTATTGCTTACAATAGAAAACAACAATCCTGTCGAGTTTTCAGGAATTAATAAAGTGGAATAATTTTTCTGCATCGTTTTATCTTTTAAACAAAACTATTGATGCTATACGACAAAATATGTCGTAGTAAAAAATTAATATTACTTATTTGCGTTTATAATTTCAAAAATAACAGTATAAAAAAAATAAAAAAGTTAAAATAAACTCATTGCAAAGAAGCGTGGCACGGCAAAAATCGCCAGCAAAGCGTGGCTTTGTGCGTGGAGCGATATTTTTGCCTTGTCTTTTTTGGTTACTTTTTTTGACTAAGAAAAAAAGTGATAATACGTTCAACTTGGCAATCCATTAAATAAAAAAAAGATTATTAATTTAAACCACATAACGTGTTAATATTGTTTCAGTGTTTGTTTTAAGATATTTTTATGTTCTATCACCAACCATTTAGGCTGTAACACTTTCACTTGATCGCCATACGATAAAATCTGTTGTATCCATTCGTAGTTTACTATCAAAAAATAAGAGAAAACAACGTGCGATTCTGTCTTGGAATGTACCTCTTGCGACCAATGTAACGGCAATGTCTCGATATATTTTGCCTGCGAATCCGTAAACTGTAATTGCACTTTTTCTCGATTTTCATTTTCACTATGCACACCAACCATTTTCGAAAAATGTTCTCTTACGTCGAGCTTCTTATTTTTTACAAATTTCTGTGCTTGGATTTGCAACGACAAAATTCTATCTAAACCGAACTTCAACAATTTTTCAGTAGATTTGCCTGTACACACTAAATACCATCTGTTTCGAAATTCTTTTATAGCATAGGGTTGCACCACATATCGTTTCTGTTGTTCGTCGTAAAATTTTTTATACGTAAACTCAAGTTGCCGACTATCTTTTATCGCCGACAAAATCGGTTCTACAAATTCCAAACCTTTTACTTGTAGCTCATCGTTCAACAAAACGGCATCGCTGTGTTTAGGATTTTCATTTAAGAATTGAAGAAAATGCGTGCTCATCGAATGTGCTTGCAAAAGCCGAATTCGTTTTTGTACTATCGGACTATCTTCAATATAATAACCTCTGTGGAAACGATCGTATTCAATAAAAATTTGGCTGTCTGTGCGAATTTGTTCTATATCGCGTTGTACTGTTCTCTCCGAAGCTTCCGCATCCATTTTTCTCAGAAACGAAACGATAGCCTGCATCGATGGATATTTGGTTTGTTGTATCTTTTCAATTATCAAAGCACAACGAGTAAGTTTGGCTATTGCTGACATTAGATGATTTTTTTGTAAAGATAATTCTTTAGTACGACAATATATGTCGTATTTAAAAATTAGAAAAACGTATTAACTTCAATCGCAAATAATAATATATGCGAGCCATTATTCAACGAGTTTCTTCAGCATCTGTACAAATTGAAGGTAAAATAAAAGGACAAATCCAAACCGGATTATTAGTGTTGCTGGGAATAGAAAATGAAGATACAATAAAAGATATGGAATGGTTAGTAAAGAAAATAATACAACTGCGTATTTTTTCTGACGAAGAAGGAAAAATGAATTTGTCTATACAAGATATAAATGGCGATATTTTGCTCATCTCTCAATTTACTTTATTTGCATCTACTAAAAAAGGAAACAGACCGAGCTTTATACGTTCTGCCAAACCGGAAATTGCTAATCCGCTTTACGAACAATTTATTATAGAAACCGAAAAAGTACTCGGCAAAAAAATACAAACCGGCATTTTTGGAGCTGATATGCAAGTAGCATTAGTAAATGATGGTCCTGTTACTATACACATCGATTCTAAGCAACCGGAATAAAAATGAACATCAATTTTAGCAATGCC
>JAGQYE010000141.1 GCA_020436225.1 Bacteroidota bacterium
ATCTTTTTCGCGATTGGCGTTTTAATGCAGATAATACACTGAAAGAAGATTTTGTATTGAATGATAAAACTTATTCCGGTTCTATATTAGTTGTAGGAAAAAACTTTGGTTGTGGTTCTTCGCGCGAGCATGCCGCTTGGGCAATATTTGATTATGGTTTTCGTGTGGTAGTATCCAGTTTTTTTGCGGATATTTTTAGAAATAATGCGTTGAATAATGGCTTATTACCTGTTGTAGTTTCGCCAGAATTTTTACAAAAGATTTTTAGTGAAATAGAAAAAAATCCAAGCACCAAAATTAAAGTAGATTTAGAATATCAAACGATAGAAATAGAAGCTACGCAAGAAAAAGAAACGTTTGACATCAATCCGTATAAAAAAACCTGCTTAATAAATGGCTACGATGATTTCGATTATTTGATGAGTTTGAAAGATAAAATCGAAGCTTTTGAATTGAGTAGATGATATCTCAATAAAAAAATAAATTTTCATTTCTTTCATTTTCAGGCACTACAATCAAAATAATATCAAGCATTAATAGAAATTTATACGTATCTTTAATAAAAAATTTATACGTATGACAGCGAAGCTCACTCTTTCTATTGATGAAGAAGTTATCAAAAAAGCAAAATTAAAAGCAAAGAAAGAAGGTAAATCACTATCCGCTATGGTGGAAGATTATTTGGTATTTGCTAGTTCAGATATCAAAATAAAAACTAAGCCAAAAAAAGAATATGCCGATTTAGTGAATCGTTTAGCTGGTTCATTAAAAGTGAAACTACCTAAAAATGTTACAGACAAAGAGTTAATTCAACAAGCGATAATAGAAAGATATAAAAGAAAAAGTAAATGAAAGTATATCTTGATTCTGATGTGCTTCTTGATTTTTTATTAAAAAGAGAACCCTTTTTTGAAGAAGCAATAAAGTTGTTTTTTTTAAAGGACGACCACGAACTATCTTTCTATACTTCTGCTATCATCTTTTCTAATATCTATTATTTTTCAAGTAAACATTTTGAAAAGAAAATACTTATTAATAAACTAAAAGATTTAGCTACTTTAGTAGAAATAGTAGATTCAACTAAGCAAAGTATTCATTTATCTTTCGATTCTGATTTTTCCGACTTTGAAGATGCCATTCAATATTATACCGCAATAGAAAATGATTGTGCGTTCTTAATTACACGCAACGTAAAAGATTATAAAAAAGGAAAAAATATTCGTGTGCTTACCTCATCGCAATTTTGTAAATTGTTAATCAAATAAGTTACTTGCAAACCTTATCTATAAATATAACATCGAACAAAAAAATCTATTTCATTTCTGATTTACATCTCGGAGCACCTAATTATATTAATAGTTTAGAACGAGAAAAAAAAGTAATTGCATTTTTAGATTTTATCAAACAAGACGCTCAAGCCTTATTTCTAGTTGGCGACACATTTGATTTTTGGTTCGAATACCAACACGTCGTTCCAAAATATTTTGTTCGTTTTTTTGCTAAATTAATCGAATTGAAAGAAAAAGGAATTGACATTTATATTTTTACAGGCAACCACGATTTATGGTTTAATGATTATTTGCAACAAGAAATTGGTGTGCAAATTTTTCATAAGAAAATAGAAATTCAAACCAACACCAAAAATATATTGGTTGCCCACGGCGATGGGCTTGGTCCCGGCGATACCAAATACAAACTACTCAAACGCATTTTTACCAATCCGATTTGTCAATGGTTGTTTCGTTGGTTGCATCCGGATATTGGTATAAAAATTGCACAAACTTGGTCGAGGCATTCTTTTACCGATCCTAAATTAGAAGTATTCAAAGGCGAAGACAAAGAATGGCTGATACAATATTGCAAACAAAAATTAAACGAACAGCATTTCGATTTTTTCATCATGGGACATCGACATTTGCCAATGGAAATTAAACTAAACGAGCAAAGTACTTATCTTAATTTAGGCGATTGGATAGTAAATTGTCATTATGCAGTTTTTGATGGAAACGAAATGCAATTAATTAAATTTGAAAATGGTCAATAGTCGATGGTCAATAGTTAATAAACAATGGTTTAGCAGTTTGCTAAAATCAGGCATACTATGGACTATGGTCTTTGGACTATGCACTACTAATTCCTTTTCTGCCATTCCAACGTATATAAAAACCATCGAAAAAAAACCGATTTCCGTTTTTGTAAATACAACCAACGACATTTTTTTGTTATACAAAGGCATGTTAGAACGCTATAATGCTGATGGAACTTTTTTTCAAAATTACGGCAGCATTTACATCAACGAACACACCGAAATTATCAGCACAACCGGATTTAAAACCATCTTATATTCACCCGATTTCGGAAAAATTATTCAATTAGATAATCGACTGAAAGAGCTTGATATTATTGACGTGTACAACTTAGGCACGTTTCTTATTACATGTGTTGGCATTTCGTACGACAACAATTTTCTTTGGCTTTTTGATGCTTCTACGCAACAACTTATCAAATTAGATAAGAATCAAAAAGCCCTTTTTGAAAGCAATAATTTATCTCTTTGGACAGGCACAAGCATTACACCTAATCAAATTATAGAGTCCGGAATTCATTTATATATTGTAGATGCACAAAAAGGAATTTTCATTTTTGACAATCAAGGAAACTATATCAAAACCATTCCAATTCCAAACATTTCCGGATTAAAAATTTACGACAACCAATTATTTTATTACAGAGATAATTGCATTTACAGTTATCAGCAACTTACATTTTCAGAAATTAAATACACACAAACGCCTAAGCTCAACAACATACAATTGGGCAAAGCGATACTTTGTGGTACAAATGAAAATGGATATGTAGAAATTTGGAAATATTGAGTTTTGCTATCTCAACCTATCCATTGAGCGCACTAAATTTTCATCACTCTTGATGCCGGCATACGCCAATATATTAAAAATGAGCATAAACAAGGGCAAGATAGCGCCTAATTTAAATCCATAATTTTGCCAACCAACATGTGTCGTTAATCCATAAGCAAACAAGGCAATTAATCCAAGCGACAAAAGGATAGCCAACAATACTAATTTCATTTGTGCTTGTCTGTTTTTAAACAAGAAAATGGAAATAAAAGACACTACAGCAACTGCACTAACTGCAATTAAATCGGTCAACATATTTTTCACTAATAAAACCGCATTTGTAGCATTTCCGGCTGAAGTATCTATACCAAAAGGAATAAAAATTAATGCTACACCGGCAATAGTTGCCAATAATAAATATATCGTTTGAATACGTTGTATCATGCTATTTTAGTTTAGATTGAATTTTTTATAGCAAAAAATTCTGCACCAAATTTAAGAAAAATAAAACAAGTGTTTCCACTTTTTACTTATCTAAATCTACTATCTTGTATCTATTAACCTTCAATCTAATACATGCGATATTTCTTGCAATTAGCCTATCATGGAAAAAATTATTGCGGCTGGCAACGTCAGGATAATGCCATTTCCGTACAAGAAATGATTGAAGAAAAATTAGCACAATTATTAGCAGAAAAAACAAGCATTATCGGTTGCGGAAGAACAGACGCCGGCGTACATGCACACGATTATTATGCGCATTTCGACACCGAAAAAACTTTGGTAGATGATTTTCTTTATCGCATCAACAGCATGTTGCCCAATGATATTGCCATTAAAAATTATTTTGAAGTAGATGATTCACTTCACGCTCGTTTTGATGCCATTTCCAGAACATACAAATACTTTATTCACACAGAAAAAAATCCATTCTTAGAAGAGCAAAGTTTTTGTTGGAATAAACCTTTAGATATCGAAAAAATGAATCATTGTATTCAGCAACTTTTAGGCGAATATGATTTTTCTACTTTTGAAAAAAAAGGTAGCGACAACAAAACATCAATTTGTGTGTTAAAAGAAGCATATTGGCAAACTACGGAAAACGGATTTGTGTTTACCATTACAGCCAACCGATTTTTGCGCAATATGGTGCGCCGCATTACAGCAGCTTTGTTAATGGTTGGCAATGGTACTTTAGATGAAGAAAAAGTAATTCAAGCGGTAAAACAAAAACAAGCATTGGATGTAAAATTAGCGGTGCCGGCAAAAGGTTTGTTTTTATGGAAGATTACCTATCCGAATGCCATAAACAATCCGTAATTTTGGGCATCTTTCTTCTATTAAGACAAGAAATTCCAAGCATAAATGATGCTCCAAAAAGGAAATAAACAAGAAATTAATGAGCGAAAAAGAACTAAAAAGTAACGACTGGCAAACGTTGAAACGCGTGTTGAAATTGGCATTTCCGTTCAAGAAATTTTTAATTTTTTCCATCTTCTTTGCAATCACTTCAGCATTTGTAACGGCAATAAGACCATTCATCGTTCAGCAAATTATCGACGTAAATATTATTGCTTTGGCCGGCAAAGGAATAGGCATGGCAACGCTTGTATTATTGTTGGTTACCATTACCGAATTTTTATTGCGCTATTTGTTTGGAATCAACACGGCAAAACTTGGACAAAATATTATGTTGCAGCTGCGCACGACTTTGTTCAACCACGTGCAAACCATGCGCTTAAAATTTTTCGACAAAACACCTGTTGGTATTATCACAACACGAACCATCAACGACATTGAAGCCGTCAATAATATTTTTTCTGAAGGATTGATTGCTATCATCGCCGATGTGCTTACGCTGATTTTTGTAATTGGATTTATGTTTTACAGCAACTGGAAATTAACTTTAGTTTGCCTAACAACTTTTCCGCTCATCATCTTTGCCACTTATATTTTTAAAGAAAAAGTGCGTGTTTCATTTAATGAAGTTCGAGATAAAGTAGCGCAGTTAAATGCCTTCACGCAAGAACATATTTCCGGAATGCGCATCGTGCAAATTTTTAATGCACAACAAAAAGAATTTAAAAAGTTTGAAAAACTTAATAATGAGCATTATGTAGCCAACGATAAATCGGTGTTGTATTATTCTATATTTTTTCCTGTTGTAGAAGTTATCTTGGCGTTGGCAATTGCCATTATGGTTTGGTATGCAGCCAAAGAAATTATGGGCGGCAGCGTACAAATTGGTATCATCACGTCTTTTATATTATATCTCAATTTGGCGTTTCGTCCGTTGCGTATGTTGGCAGATAAATTCAACACATTGCAAATGGGCATTATTGCTGCCGAGCGTGTTTTTCGCTTGTTAGATTTACAAGATAAAATTGAAGACAAAGGTACATTAGCACCAACCGATATTAAAGGCAATATCGAATTTCAGCATGTTTGGTTTGCATATAATCATGAAGATTATGTTTTAAAAGATATTTCGTTTAAGATAAATCAAGGAGAAACCTTGGCAATTGTTGGCGCAACCGGTTCGGGAAAATCATCGACTATCAATATCTTAAATAGATTTTATGAAATCAACAAAGGAAAAATTTTGTTGGATGATGTAGATACGAAAGCCTATAAACTGTCGGCATTGCGTTCGTATATCGGCACGGTGTTGCAAGATGTTTTCTTGTTTTCCGGTTCGGTTTTGGATAATATCACATTAAAAAATCCAAGCATAAGCGAAGCACAAGTAATTGCTGCCAGCAAGTTGGTTGGTGCGCATGATTTTATAATGGAATTGCCCAACGGCTACCAACAAAACGTAATGGAACGCGGCTCTACGTTGTCGGTTGGACAACGCCAATTAATCTCATTTATACGAGCATTGGTATATAATCCGCAAATTTTAATTTTGGACGAAGCTACTTCGAGTGTCGATACAGAATCTGAAAATTTAATTCAACATGCAATCGAAACGTTGGTGCAAGGACGAACATCTATCGTTATTGCACATCGTTTATCAACTATACAAAATGCCGATAAAATTTTGGTATTAGATAAAGGTGAAATAAAAGAAATAGGCACACACGACGAATTATTAAAAATAGAAAACGGCTATTACAAACATTTATACGACATGCAGTTTAGTCAAGAAAATCAAGTCGTTTTTTATAAATAAATTTTTGATTGATTATGAGATTTCCACTTTCGTGAGAATGACATTTAAGTCATTTCCTTGTAAAAGGAAATCTCAAAAAATAGTTAGATTATATCTCAACAACTTATTGAAATTACAAGCCCAACAAATCAGCATAAGCTGAATATTGATAGGCATTTTCGTTATCGCTTTGGATGAATGGCTTTTCAATATTCAACATTTCATCAAACAACTTAATCAATCGTTCTTCGAACATCTCTAATAATTTTATTGAAATAGGCTGTTCGTTGTTTAAGTATTTTAATCCTGATTTCATTTGTTTGGCATGATGAAAAGCAACATAAATATTCGGACAATGATATAATTTATGATATATCAACGCATATAACAAACCCTGAAATGCAGCGCTATAATCATCTTTCTTAAATTGAAAAAGTTTATCCAATAATTCTTGAACAGCCGCTTCTTCATCAATTTCAGGGAAATCAGGTAATTTAATTTTTCCCGTTTTATAATCAACAATTCGAATAGAATTTTTATCCATCCTGTCAATCCTATCAAATGTTCCTTGCAGCGAAACCATAGTATTATCTGACAGTTCCAGCTCTTTCCAAATAAATTTATTTTCTGTTTGTTCTATTAATAAAGTTGACTCTTTAGCATCATTGGTCAACGTTTTTTGTATAAGTCGCTCAATAATTTTTAATTGTAATTGATTGCTTCCTTGTGTAATTTCTTTTGGCAAAGCCAACTCAACACAAGCATCGGCAATTTTTTGTCGGATGAAATCATCTGCAGTAAAAGTCAGGATTGTTTCTTTCTTAATTCGTTTTCCGATATATGGTTGATAAATCAGTTCTAACGTTTTATGTAATATATTTCCAAAAACGGCAGCATCAATATCTTCTTCTAAGGTTTCGGGTTCGTCTATCTTGGCAACATAACGCAAATAAAATTGTAAAGGACAGCGAATGTATAATTTTAATGCTGATGGAGAAAATTCTCGTTGGCGTAATTTATCCAGCATGGTTGCTGTTTTTGGAATTTCTAACAACGGAATTTCTACATCTATTGATGTTGGTTGATATGTTGCAATAAATTCCTCAACCTTTTGTGTTTCACTTTGTTCGTATTGAATTTGTCGGATAAATCGACTCATCTCGCCGGCATTATCGCCTAATTGATTATTGTAAATAAGTTGAATATTTTTGGCTCGTTTCAACAAGCGATAAAAGTGATACGCATTGATGCCATCGAATTGATCAAATGTAGGCAAGCCATAATATTTGCGCAAATTGTATGGAATAAACGAATTGGTTTTATTGGTGCCGGGCAAATAATCATCATTCAAAGACAAAATAAAAAGATTGTCAAAATCTAAAATGCGCGTTTCTAAAAAGCCCATGATTTGCAACGTACTTTGTTTATTTGTTTCAAAAGGAATTTTTGCGCTCGACAAAAATTGTTTTACAATATATGGCAAAGCTTTTCTGTCTATTTCTAATTGTCGTTCTTGTAACGTGCTTATCAATGCTTGGAGTTGCTCCGTAATGATAGATTTTATGGGCAAGAAATAATCGTCTTTGATTTTTATTTGTTGAATAAATGCAAGCACATTTTTTAATATTCCTTGTGTAGAGAAATCATCGGAAAATAAAGCTATAGGGAAAAATTCACGTAAAATTTCTCTCGACATATAAGGCACAAAAAACGGTACTATTTCTTTTAACTTTTCTTTGTTATGCAAAGATGTACTAAAATAAAAATGCTCAACCAGTGCTTCAATATCTTTATAAAAATAAGCGCAATTCTTTTCTGAAATTCTTGCATTTGCATAAAACGACAACAACTGTTGCAACAATAAATACAGCTCACTTTGCGACAGCGAATAACCCATGGTAATATTCACATCATTTGTGTCCACTTTATAAAGTAAAGGCGACAATAAATGCTCGTTACACAATACAATGGCTGTTTTTCCTTCCAAAAAATTCGGTAATTGATTGGCAACATATTCGGTTTGTCCGATGTCGGAAGAAATGCCAATTACTTGTATTTCTTGTTTGTTTGTGTTTGTTTTATCGAAAATCCAATGGCTATTTTCTTTATTAAAAATAGTTTGATATCGGCGCAAAAAATTGCCGGCTTCATGAAATTTATTGTTTAAGATAGTTTCATCAGCATCCCACCAAAAGTTGGTTTTATATTGCTGTTCAATTGTTTTAAAAAGAGTTTCTTCGCAGAAAGACAACGCATTAAATCCGCAAAAATGAACTTCTGTATAAGGCAATTTAATTTTTTGCTGTTGAATATTTTCCAATACTTCGCGATAAGCCATTCCTTCGTAAGCAAGGTTATTTTGTTTTAATTGTGCTTGAAATTTTGGATATAAATCACCTAACAAACTCCATGTTTTTATAAACTTTTCTCTGTAAATACTTTCTTTTTGCTGCGCAGATTTAGTCAAGATAAATTCTTCAATATATTTCTTGACTTCTTCAGAAATTGAAAATGTTTCATCAATATCTTTTTGTGCTTTCAATAAAGAAAATAATTGGACAGCATCAACTAAATATTTATCACATTCATCAAAATCTTTTAAAATTAAATTTCCCCAAGGTAAAAATTTCTCAAATGCTTGATTCGAATTAGTCAGCGCATTATGTAGCTGATGCAATTCCAACAACAAAGTCCAATCATCTGAAACAATAAACGTTGTATTAGAATAAATAAAATCTTGAATAGTGATAATTTCAGGGAAAATAAAATTTTCAGTGCTATACTTTTCTTTCAATAATTGAGCAAAGATAATAGATGCTCTTTTGCTCGGAAAAATATAGCATTGTTGGTGCAATTGTGGCAATGTATGTGCAGGAATCGATTCTATGATGGCATCAATAAACGAACGCATTTTAATTTTCCGATTTTGGATGAACAATAATTTTAAAAGTTGCAGTAAACTGCTCGTTTGGCTCAATGAGAACGCAAGCATTTGTATTTAATGCATTGCAAGGTGCAGTCATCGGTTCAATGCAAACATAAGGTTTGTCGGCTTTGTTGGGTGCGTAAATTTGCGCAAATGGATAATGTTTATCAAAACAAACATCAATATTATTGATTGAAAAAATTGCTTGTTCGTCGGTGTAGTTTAATTGGCTAAATCCATCATCAAGCGAGTTATTTCCTAAGAGTAGTTTATCTTCGGTGAAATGAAATTTATCTTCTTTTCTGAAAGCCTTTCCGGTTGGCAATTGAAGTTCATCTAATTCTAAAATATCTTTTGCAGGAATCGTTAACGTTGTATTTTTTGCTTGTTTTAAATACGGATGAAAACCAAAACTTATGGGCATTTTTTTCTCCTCATCATTAATGATTGTCGAGCTTATGGTTATAGCATTTCCACGCAATAGATGAGTCATTTTTACTGTGTGACGAAATGGAAAAATAGTCAACCAATTTGCATCGGAGAAAGTTAAAATTGCTTCGTGATAACTTTCCTTTTCATTTTGTTCTAATGCGATCGTTTTCCATTTATCCGACTTCAACAACAAACCATGTAACGGCAACTTATTATCATCTCTAAATAAAAGTTGTTGTTGTGATTTTGGAAACAAATAATGTTGTTGCTCTATCGTAATAAAATCGCCTTGCAGCCGATTTGCCCAAGGATGCATAAACGGATTGCCGGCTAATTTGATGTTGTTTTTATAATCTGACAACGAAAAAGGAAAATGTAAAATCTCTTCTTGATTGCAAACAAGAGAAAACAGTGTATTGCCAATGTTTACAGCTATTTTAGCCGAAATATATGCATTTTGAAGATGGATTATTTCAATGTCGTTTTCTATATTTTTCGTTGCTGATGCTTGCATTATTAAATAGCTTGAAGTTCTAAAGTATCCGTATAAAGTAAATAGGCTTGCGTGTTGGCAGAAAGCAACTGTGTGTATGCTTCTTTATATTTCTTTATTTGCTGAATGTGATTGTTTTCTTTTGCGCCGGTTTTAAAGTCGATGATGATACAAGTATCATTATTCCACAACACTTTATCGGCTCGCAGATTTTCATTTTTGTAATAAACCGCACGTTCATTTAAAGATGTCCATTCGTTGGTCAACCAATTCTTTTCTTTAAAAAGTTGCATTACTTTTTTGGCTTCGTTCATATAATAATCAACATCGTTCGCGGCAACAGCTTTTACTGCTTTTTCTATCTCATTTTCGTTTGTAATTTTTGATAAAATTTCATGTAAGATATTGCCTTTTATTTGTGCTTCGTTATATTCATTACGTTGTTGCAATTTCAACTTTGTTTGATATGTTTTACTTGATGAAGGATGGATGATAAGCGTCTGATTTTGTTTTTGTGCATCTTTTTTTGTTTGTGCTTGTTTGCCAAATTTAAAGCGCGAAGTATCTAAACTTGCTTGTTCCAAATTCAGATTTGAAATAAAAAGTTTTAAAAACCCTGATACATTTTTAGGCATTGGATCTTTTCCTTGAGCTTCTTCATTGGAGATAATATATAATTGTTCTTCGGCACGCGTAAATGCCACATATAATAAGTTGATATTATCTATATATGTAGCATCTGCTTCTTGTTGATAGTCGGCATTAAAAATGCTGTTTTCTGCTTTCTTCAACATCAAAATCGGAAAAACATTCAATTGATTAAAAGGTGGTGTTTCGTTTTTCACCCAAACCATCGAATCTGATTTACTGTTCATACTCCAAGTAGCATACGGCAAGATGACAACCGGAAATTGAAGTCCTTTAGATTTATGAATGGTCATAATTTTAACGGCATCCAAGCCTTCCGGAGGAAGGATAGAAAGTTTGTCTGCATGTGTTGCCCAATACTCCAAAAATGCGCGTAAAGTGCCGGTATTATTTTGTTCAAATTGAAAAACAACATCTTGAAAACGCAAAATATAATCGTCTGTAATTTTTTCAACTTCAAAATCTTGCATGATTAAAAACAACAACTCATTTACAGACAAAGAAGACAAACGTTCCATGTTTTCCAAATTGAAATTTGTGCTTGTTTCTGCCAATAAATCTTCGCCGTTTGATAAATAGTCTTTAGCATTTTCGAATCCAATAAGTTGCGCGTATAAATAGTTGGCTTTTATCTTGTAAAAATGTTCGGTTGGCGACAAAACATATTGCAACATTGCAATCAGCCACTTTATAGGAAAATGTGTGTTTAACAATAAAGATTCTGCCGACACAACCGGAATGTTGTTTTCTTGGAGATAGTTGGCGATGAGAGAACCGTGCGTATTGGTTCTGGTTAAGATGGCAATATCGCTGTAAGTATGTGTGTTTTTTAAATTTGAAATTGTATTTAAAATTTCCTCTAAATGTTTATCTGTTTTTTCTATTTTTTCTTCTTCACTTTCGTTGTCTTGTGCTTGCTTTTTTTGCTTCTTTTCTTTCTCTAACCATGTACATTGAATATATCCTTGCTTGTTTTTATGTATGATATTTTGTTCCACATCAACATAAGCATCTTTAAACAACAAATTGGTAAATGGCAATTCTTCTTTTACTGCATGGAAGAAAGCATTGTTAAATTGGATAATTTCTTTTGCACTTCTATAATTATCTGTCAACGGAATATTTTTACTTTCTTTCCATTCATTAGGCATATCTTTTGCAATTCCATGCACGATGAGTTCCATCTTTCCTCCACGCCAGCGATAAATACTTTGCTTTGGGTCGCCCACGATAAGCACTGTACCATTTAGTTTTTGTAATATTTCGAGCAGTAACGGCAACATTCCGCGCCATTGAAGTGTTGATGTATCTTGGAATTCATCTATCAAAATATATTTTAAGAAATTAGCTGATTTTTCAAACAAGAATGGAATTTCTTCGTATTGCGCAATTACACTCACAATTTGGTTGGCATCTGAAATTAGCATTAAATCGTTATCGGCTTTATATTCTTTGATTTTTTGATTGATGAATTCTAACAATGCCAAAGAATAAATATTGCGCCATACAATATCTGCCGAGTTAAATAATTTTTCGTTTTTTTCTTTATGTTGTAAAATCGTTTCGATATAAGGTTTAATGTGCGCATTCCAAATTTGTTCATGTCTTTCATTCTCAGCCAAATCGCTGTTTTTCTTTTTGGGAATGATTTCTACTTCATTATTCAACATTTTAGCGACGTAAGTATTCGCTTCAGGCTCATAGTTTTTTGCTTTTTTGATAAATGATTGCACACTTCTTGTGCCCTGATAAAAAAGAGCTAAATCTACATTTTGTGCTTGGATTATGGTTTCTATTTTTTCGGTTTCTTTATCGATAAAGGTTTTGAATTGCTGAATAATCTCTTTTAATTTCAAGCGTGTTTCTTCATAGCTTTTGATATTAAAATCGTGTTGAGTGGTTGCCAACAATTGAAAATCTTCTGACAATAATTGCTTTGCCATATCCGCAATTTTATCTTCTATTTTCCAGCTTTTTTCATCGTCCATTAAATCAAAAACATACGATTCAATCCAGTTTGAAAACGCATCTTTATTGTATCTATACTCTTTTAGTAATTCTTGAACTGCATATTGAATAACACTATCTGTATCTAATTCAATCTCCATTCCAATTGGCAAGTCGAGTTCTTTAGCAAACGAACGAATAATGCCTTGGAAGAAACTATCAATAGTAGAAATATTAAACTGAGAATAATTGTGTAAGATAAGTTGCAGCGCAATTTGTACGTTTTTATCAAAAACAGAACTTATGTCAACATTTTGCTCATCTTTTATTTCTTGGATAATTTGTTGACACAAATCATTTGCTTTATCTTCATTTTTATGCAGTTTGCTTAGGTTTTCTATGATACGCAATTTCATTTCTGCAGTCGCTTTTTTGGTAAAGGTAACCGCCAAAATTTTATTGAAATCGTATGGATTTTGCACAAGAATTTTGATAACTTCTTTCGCTAAAGTGTACGTTTTCCCGGAACCAGCCGAAGCTTTGTAAATAATAAAATTCGATTTTTCTTGCATAATAGATGATACAACGAATTTAATTTTTTAAATTTGAATTTCACATTTTTAGCTTGTGTCGTATAGTAGAATTTTTGATATCATAGAACATCAACTTGCCACTTATCCTTTAGAGAAAAGTTTATCAAGAAGAGAAGACAGAAAAACTTGGACGAGCTATTCTACACAACAATTTATCGATACAGCAAATCAACTTAGTCAAGGTTTATTGCAATTAGGCTTGCAAAAAGGCGATAAAATTGCCATCATTTCAACATCCAATCGTCCGGAATGGCATTTTGTAGATTTAGCTTGCTTACAAATCGGAGGAATTGATGTGCCGATTTATCCAACCATCAGCAGTAATGAATATGAATATATTTTTAATCACGCAGAAATAAAATACATTTTTGTTTCCGATAAATTGATTTACCGAAAAATTGCATCAACATTAGAAAAAGTTCCAAGCATAAAAGGTCTATTTAGTTTCGACGAGATAGAAAACGTTCAGCATTGGAAATCCATTTTAGTTCAAAATGAACAATTTGCTTATCAAATCCATCAACTAAAAGACAGCATTCAACCTGAAGATTTAGCCACAATTATATATACTTCAGGCACTACAGGTTTGCCTAAAGGTGTTATGCTTTCGCATAAAAACATCGTATCTAATGTAAAAGATTGCCTTCAACTCATTCCGATACAACCGAGAGAAGTCGTTTTGAGTTTCTTGCCACTCAGCCATGTTTTCGAGCGTACTATTAATTATGTTTATTTTGCCGGAGGAATTTCTGTCTATTTTGCAGATGGGTTAGAAACCATTTCCGAGCATCTGCAAGATATCAAACCCAATTATTTTACAACTGTTCCAAGATTATTGGAACGCGTTTTTGAAAAAATCATCAAAAAAGGAAAATTGTTACACGGATTCAAAAAGCAACTCTTTTTTTGGGCAGTCAACTTTGCAGAAAAAACAGCAGTAGGCAAGCAATTATCATTTTCTGAACAAGCAAAATTAGCATTAGCCAATCGATTAGTTTTTAGTAAATGGCGAGCAGCACTTGGCGGAAGAATTAAAGCCATCATTTGCGGATCGGCGCCACTACAACCTAAGTTGGCATCTGTTTTTACTAATGCCGGAATTCCCATTTTAGAAGGCTACGGACTTACCGAATGTTCGCCTGTTGTCAGTGTTGTGCCATTTAATGAACAAGAATTTAGAGCCGGATGTGTCGGGAAAATATTGCCAAGTGTGCAAGTAAAAATGGCAAATGATGGCGAAATTTTGGTAAAGGCTCCAAACGTGATGTTGGGCTATTATAAAGATATCGAGGCTACAAAAAAAGCATTTAATGAAGATGGTTGGCTACTAACAGGCGATATTGGCAAGTTCACTACTGAAAACTACCTAAAAATCACTGACAGAAAGAAGGAATTATTTAAAACTTCCGGTGGAAAGTATGTAGCGCCGGCACCAATAGAAAACAAACTCAAAGAATCTTTCTTGATAGAACAAGTTGCCCTCCAAGGAGATGGCGAAAAGTTTGTGTCGGCATTAATAATACCTAATTTTGATAACCTGAGAGATTGGTGTAAAACCAACAATATTTCGTATCTTTCAAACGAAGATATTGTACAAAACCTTCAAGTAAACCAACATTATAAAGAAATAATTACAAAATTTAATGCTAATTTTGGAAAAGTTGAGCAAATCAAACATTTTATATTATTAGCAGATGAATGGAATGTAGAAAATGAGCTATTAACTGCAACGATGAAGTTGCGCCGAAAAAAAATTAAAGAGAAATATAAAGATTTAATTCAATCCATTTACAATAAAATATAAACAAAAAATCAATATATAATATGGAAGTTAAGAGATTATTTGATGTATTACATTATCAAAAAGAAAACCACCCACAACAAGTAGCATTAGCATCGGTAAAAAATGGAAATTGGTGGAAAGTTAGTACAGACGAGTTAATAGATTTATCTAATAAATTAAGTTTAGGCTTATTAAAATTAGGTATACAAAAAGGAGATAAAGTAGCAACAGTTACTTCTTCTAATAGAGTAGAATGGAATATTTGCGATCAAGGTATCGGACAAATTGGTGCTATCAACGTTCCGCTATATCCAACCATCAGCAAAAACGATTACAAACACATTCTTACTCATTCCGAATCCAAAATCTGTATTGTTTCAGATAGTGGCTTATATGATAGAGTGAAGGATTTGGTTGATGAAATTCCAAACTTACAAGGTGTTTACACATTCGACCAAATAGAAGGAGCCAAAAACTATGAAGAAATAATCAAAGCCGGCGAAGGTGGAAATGTAGCTGACATAAAAGCAATTTCAGACACCATTCATCCTGATGAATTAGCCACTTTAATCTATACATCAGGCACAACAGGATTGCCAAAAGGCGTTATGCTTTCACACAACAATATTATTTCAAACGTGCTTACAGTACGCGCAGAATTGCCAATAGAAGCCGGTCATACTTCATTAAGTTTCTTACCGCTTTGCCATATTTTTGAGCGCATGGTAATTTACACATATTTACATGCAGGAGTAAACGTACATTATTCTGATATTGATACCTTGAAAGACAAATTAAGTACTGTTCGTCCACATTTCTTTACTACCGTTCCTCGTTTATTGGAAAAAGTATATGAAGGCATCGTCAATAAAGGCTTAGCATTAACCGGAATAAAAAAGAAACTCTTCTTCTGGGCATTAGAAATGGCAGATGGTTACGAATACGACCAAAAACCTTCGTTTATGTTTAAAATTGCCGATAAGCTTATTTTCTCAAAATGGAGAGAAGGTTTGGGTGGAAGAATAATGGGAATTGTTACCGGCTCAGCGGCTTGTCCGTTAAAAATGGCTCGTGTGTTTTCGGCAGCAGGAATTCCGATTAGAGAAGGTTACGGACTTACCGAAACTTCTCCGGTATTAACGTTTAATCGATTCTCTGAAGGAGGCGCCATGTTAGGTACAGTTGGTATGCCAATTAAAGATGTAGAAATAAAAATTGCAGAAGATGGAGAAATTCTTGCAAAAGGACCAAATATTATGCAAGGTTATTATAAAGAACCTGAAAAAACAGCCGAAGTATTGAGTGAAGATGGTTGGTTTTCTACCGGCGATGTAGGTACTTTTGTTACCAATAATGCCGGCAATAAATTCTTGAAAATTACCGATAGAAAAAAAGAATTATTAAAAACATCAGGTGGAAAATATGTTGCGCCGGCACCGATTGAAGGAAAATTTAGAGAGAACTTCTTTATTGAACAAATAATGGTGGTTGGTGAAGGCAAAAAATTTGTATCTGCAGTAATTGTTCCGGCATTTCCTGTGTTAGAACAATATGCAAAAGAAAATGGAATTAGTTTCTCATCGAGAGATGAATTGATTGCTAACCCAAAAGTGCAAGCAAAATACCAAAGTATTATTGACGAATTAAATCCGAATTTCAGTCATATTGAACAAATTAAAAAGTTCAAACTTTTAAAAACAGAATGGACACCGGAAACTACCGAGTTAACTCCAACTATGAAGTTGAAACGAAAAGTTATCAATCAGAAATACGAAAAGGAAATTGATTCTATTTATAACGATTAATTTTAAACTTCTTAAAAATAAAAGCGAGCTGAATGGCTCGCTTTTTTATTGGCTTATTTTTTGATATTGACTTTATCTTTGTATCTTTATTTAATTAATATAATGAAAATAAATCAAAATTACGCGCTCAGTAAAACTTATTATTCTCTAAAGAAAAAATGGCTAATTTCTGTATTATTATTCTTGTTTAGTTTTTCAACATCTCAAGCAAGAGATACTATATATCAAATCTCAAAAGATGCTTTTTATTCGTTAGAAAAAAACAAACTAAAACACATCGAAAAACTGATTGATTCTATTGGTATTGCTGCACCAATTCCAAATGAAATTTTAGTAAAACATGCTGCCTATGTGGCGAGTTATAATCCTACACATCGCATTCCAAATTATGTGGTGCATGTTATTCCAAAAGATGTTTTATATGGCTCTGTAAAACGCACGAATGATTTTCGTATTGATCCTTTATTAAAAATTCCAATGGCAGATTCATCTGATTATTGGAACAGTGGCTACGACAGAGGACACATGGCGGCTTCCGCTGATTTTAGATGGAGTTATAAAGCAATTAGTGAATCTTTCTATTATACAAATATTATTCCTCAAAATAAAGAACTCAACCAAGGAGCTTGGAATAAGTTGGAAATGCAAATTCGGGAATGGACAATAGATAATGATGAATTAGTTGTGGTTACTGGTCCTGTAATTAAAGATAATCTTCCAAAAATTCAACAAGGTTCACATCAAGTTTCTATTCCGCAATATATTTATAAAATTGTACTGGATTATTATCCGCCAACTTATAAAGCAATCGCATTTCTTTATCCCAACAAGGATGTTCCGTATGAGTTAGAAAAACACGTTGTCAGCATCGACAGTATCGAACACTTAACCGGCATAGATTTTTTTCCAAACCTGAAAGACTCTTTAGAAGATGAATTAGAAGCAGAACACGATTTATTAGCTTTTGATTCCGGATATTTTAAGCACCAAGAGGATTCTAAATTTCAAATAATAGATTTCGGAAAAGGAAAAATCAATACAACACAAGTCAATGATTATATCGGAAAAAATACTTGCGTTTGCGGAAGAGTTGTAGATACCAAATATAACCAAAACGGAAAATCCAATATCACGTACATCAACTTAGATAAGAAATATCCCAACCAAATTTTTACAGTAATTATTTTCGGAAAAGACAGAAGCAACTTTCCTTATCAGCCCGAATTATTCTTGCGCAATAAAACGATTTGTGTAAAAGGAAAAATCACCGAATTTAAAGGCGCACCACAAATAATTGCAAATGAAGCTAAACAATTTGAAATTATAAAAAAATAGACTTCTTAGATTTTATTTAAAGCATCTACATACGCTTTTGCCGTTGCGTGTATAACATCAGTATCATTGCCAAAACCGTAATAGAAAACGCCATCTTTAGAAACTTGGATATGCACTTTTCCGGTATCATCGCTGCCACCAGTTACGGCTTGTACCAAATATTCTTCTAAATGAACCTCTTGTTTTACTATCTTATCTATGGCTTTGAGAGTAGCATCTACAGGACCACAACCATCAGCAATTTCAACAGTTCTATTTCCATTTTTTGTTAAAGCAACTGTAGCCGTTGCTTGCAAACGTTTACCACAATGCACTTCCAAGTAATCAATTTTAAAAATCTTGCTTTCGCGACTTTGTCCCATCATCTCCAACAAATCTTCGTCGTAAATTTCTTTACGTTTATCAGCCAAATCCAAGAATTTAGTATAGGTTTCATCCAACTCTGTTTGCTCTAAAGTATAACCGATAACCTCTAAACGATGTTTCAAAGCTGCTCTTCCACTACGCGCTGTTAATACAATTAATGATTCCGGAACGCCCACATCTTTTGGGTCAATGATTTCATAATTCTCTCTACTTTTTAATACACCATCTTGATGAATACCGGAAGAATGTGCAAACGCATTTCTGCCAACAATCGCTTTATTCGGTTGAACCGGCATACGCATCAATCGAGTAATCAATCTAGAAGTTGGATATATTTTTTTCGTGTTGATGTCGCAATGCAATTTCAAATTCGATTCGTGCGATTTTAGAATCATCGCAATTTCTTCTAAAGAAGTATTTCCTGCACGCTCACCGATGCCGTTCATTGTTACTTCCACTTGACGTGCGCCGTTTTGTAACGCCGCCATCGAGTTGGCAGTTGCCATACCTAAATCGTTGTGGCAATGTGTAGAGAGAATTGCTTTATCAATGTTTGGTACATTGTTCATCAAATAAGCAATTTTTGCGCCGTATTGTTCGGGCAAGCAATAGCCTGTAGTGTCCGGAATATTTACAACAGTGGCACCAGCAGCGATAACAGTTTCCACCATTTTTGCCAAGAATTCTAAATCGGCACGACCGGCATCTTCGCAGAAAAATTCAACATCATCTACATAATTGCGCGCATATTTTGCCGCCCAAGCTGCTTTTTCTAAAATGTTTTCTCTAGTAGTTTTTAATTTATTTTTGATATGAATATCGGAAGAACCAATGCCTGTATGAATACGTCCGCGTTTTGCGTGTTTCAAGGCTTCTGCGGCACAATCAATATCTGCGGCAACCGCACGTGTAAGCGCACAGATAGTTGGACGTGTAATGTTTTTTGTAATCTCTACGACAGATTGAAAATCGCCCGGAGATGAAATAGGAAAACCGGCTTCTAATATGTCAACACCTAAAGCTTCTAAGGCTAAACCTACTTCAATTTTTTCAATTGTGTTCAATTGGCAACCCGGAACTTGTTCGCCATCGCGAAGTGTGGTGTCGAAGATAAAAACTTTATTGTCCATATTAGATAATTTAGCGTTATACTTTAAAAGTGTATGAATTCAAAAAGGTATTAGAAAATCAACGAAACTAATTAAAGGATAACGAATGTAAAATTGTATTCATTAAAATTACAAAAAAGCTTGTGTGTATATTATTAGTTGGAAGTTAAGAATTGTTTAAATACAAGAAAATTTTGAGGTGTCAAATGAAGCATTAAATTTATAATACAAAATGCTCCATCAACAATACTTGTAATTCTCCAACTAAGAAACCTAAAACTGCACCAACTGTAATTAAAATCCATTCGTCTTGTTTAAATGCCGGACGCAATACACCTTCAAATTCTTCCGGTGTTAATTCTTGCATTTTGGTTACTAATGTATTTTGAATATCCATAGCGTCTTCGGCATATTTTTCTATATGTTTCAAGGCAACAGGTAGTTGATGTACCATGTTTCCAGTAATGGCATTTTTCATCGCTTTATATTTTTCAGAACCTACAGCAAACACTACTATTGGTTTTAAAACGCCGGCTTGTTCATCCACCATTTTTTGTACATTTTTTTGAATCATATTGAACAAATTATCGGATAATTTTCCGGTTAAGATAGATTCTATCATATTGCTTGGGGTTAAAACTTCTTTGGCTATTAACGCACCATAAGCGGAGGCTACTTCTTGTTGACGTTTGAAAAATAAACCGTGCCAAGTAAAAATACCCAAATATTTTTTGGGTTGTTTCGGTGCAAAAATCATTTTTAATGCCAACCAATCGGTGAACCAACCTGTAAATAAACCAAATATTGGCATTACCCAAACATTGTGTGTAAGTAGCCAAACTACCATTTGTACTAATCCGATTAAGAAACCAAAATAAATTCCTGAATTGCGAATAAATTGAAATTCTTTTTTGCCACTTTCTAAAAATATCTTGTTGAGTAATTTTTTGTCTTTTGTAAGATTGGTAACGACCATATCTTTTAAATCAAAAACTTCATTCAAGTTTTCTTTTGTTTGTTGCATCAACTCGCGCACCATATCCGGCGATTGATGTTGAATCTGTTTAATCAACATGCGCTTTAGATTTTCCGGAATGCTTTCCCATAAACCCGGTTGGTAGTGGCTCATCACATCATGTGTAATTTGCTCTACGATGGGCAACATGGGCTTTTCTAATTCTTCCGCAATCCTATCCGGATCTAAACGAGCAAAAATTTCTTCCGGTTTTATTAAACGAGAAGTCAAGGTATCACAAGCAATCGTGCTCATAATCGCAGCTTTGCGTGGTATAATTCCTTGCCAACCTAAATAGGGTTTAATACCAATAAACTCTAAAGGGTTAAACATCATTTCTATGGCTACTATTTTAGTCATATAGCCAATTAATGCAGCAATAATCGGCATCGATAAATAAACATGCCAATGAGCTTTGAAGTCGTCAATTAAATATTGAAAGAAATCCATAAACGGGAAAATTGTAGTACGAATATCGAAATTTAATAGTGGAAATAAGAATTTTATTTTTGGAAGTTTGATTTATACTCATTTGTAATTTATATTTTTTCAAAAATCACTAATTAATCTTCCTATTTTACTTATAAGAAATATGTATCTTTACAAAAAAAATCTATGAGTTATATTCCTGTTTTAGATTTAGCCGATTATCTTTCAGGCGACGAGACTAAACGTCAAAAATTTATTCAAGGATTTGGAAAAGCCTATTCGGAAATTGGATTTGCTGCTATAGAAAATCACGGCATTCCGCAAGAAATAATCGACAAGTATTATGGTTTGGTAGAGCAGTTTTATGCTTTGCCTTTAGAAGTGAAAAAGAGTTATGAGAAAATAGAATATGCCGGACAGCGCGGCTACACTTCGTTTGGACGCGAAAAAGCCAAGCAAAGTGAAGTGGCAGATTTGAAAGAATTTTGGCAAGTTGGACAATATATCGAAGATGGCGAAGTAATGCCGGCTGATGATTATCCCGACAATTTGGAAGTGGCTGAGTTGCCTGAATTTAATGAAACCGGTCGTTTGCTCTATAAAAGTTTTGAGAATAGTGGCAGACATTTATTGCGAGCTATAGCCGAATATTTAGGTTTAGAAGTTCATTATTTCGACAGTCGAATTCACAATGGCAACAGCATTTTACGGGCGATCCATTATCCGCCAATTTTAGAAGAACCAAAGAGTGCTATTCGTGCAGAAGCGCATGAAGACATCAACTTAATTACTTTATTAGTTGGTGCCAGCGCCGATGGTTTGCAAGTGATGGATGTGGATGGAAATTGGCACGATGCAAAAGCAGAACCACAACAAATTATGGTAAATGTGGGCGATATGTTACAACGTTTATGTAATAATAAATTGAAATCTACGACGCATCGTGTGGTAAATCCGCCGAGAGAAAAATGGCATACACATCGTTATTCTATTCCATTTTTCTTACATCCAAGAAGTGAAGTAAGATTAGATTGCTTGGAAAGCTGCGTTAATGAAGAACATCCTTTGGCTTATCCGCCAACAACAGCAGGCGAATATTTAGACGAGCGCTTGAGAGAAATTGGATTAAAGAAATAATTTTAATTAGCTATATAGCTAATCGGCTAATTAATCGACTATGCCATCAGCTTTATCAATAAAAATCGGAGACTTTTTGTATAAAAATGCGTTCCCGATTTATAACATCATTTATCCGTTTTTTAAACGCAAGCAAGACAAGTATGAAATTGCTTTGTTGAAACAACATATCTACAATGGTGATGTTGTTTTAGATATTGGCGCTAACATCGGTTTTTATACCAAAATACTTTCTTCTTTAGTAGGCGAAATGGGCAAAGTGTATGCATTTGAACCTGACGAAAAAAACTTTGCTTACTTGAAAAAAAATGTTGGGCATTTAAAAAATGTGGAATTGATAAATAAAGCCGTGAGCGACAAAACAGGAAAAATTACATTGTATCATTCTGATTTGTTGAATGTTGACCACAAGACGTATGCTACCGAAAATTACACTTCAAAAACAGAAATTGATTGTGTGGCAATTGACGATATTATTCCGGAACAGAAAGTACACTTCATAAAAATAGACATTCAAGGTTATGAATATTTTGCATTTAAAGGCATGCAAGAAGTGATGAAGAAGAGTGAAGATTTAAAAATCATAACCGAGTTTTATCCGTATGGTTTAAAAAATTCCGGAATTGGCGTGGATGAATTTGTGTCTTTTATAAAACAAAATAATTTTTACATTTATCGTTTAGGTGATGGTCAACTAAATCCATTAACTGACAACTATGTCCGTGAATTAAAAAATGAAAATTTTAGAATTCACATGGTCGATATTTTATTAAGTAAAAAAGAAATAAAAAATGGCGAATAAGAAACCACTACAGCCGTTAAAAAAAACAGCAATTCATCCAAAGAAAACGGCTGCAATAAAAAACACAACTACACTATTCGATGCTTTAGAGCAGCACCTTGCAACGAATCAAAAAAATTATATAATAGCCATTGTTGGTATTGCTTTAGTGCTTTCATTCTTATGTTTTGATGCCAAGATTTCTTTAGCTAATGACGACGCATTATATATCGAATCTGGTGCACGCTATGCGAAAGATTTTTTTGCAAAAGAAAGTTTTTACTTAGCTAATGCACCATTATATCCAACTTTATTGGGCATCATCATAAAAATTTTCGGAGTTAATCTGATTATCTTAAAATGTTTTTCCATCTTATTTTTCTGTTCCGGAATTGCCATGTTGTATTTGGCGTTTCGAAATCGAATTCCGTATGTTGTTTTATTTCCTGCGTTGTTGCTCACTGCAATTAATTTTCCATTTTTAATGTATGCAAGTTTAACCTACACCGAATGTTTGTATTTATTGATGATAGGAATCTGTTTCTACATAAATTTTAAAAGTTTTGACACCATTTTAGAAGAAGAAAAATCACGCAAACAAAAAATAATTGCTGCGATACTAATTGGTTTATCTTCATTTCTATTGTTACTTACAAGAAATATTGCTTTAGTTGCCATTGTTCCGGTGTTAGTTTTCTTGATTTACAAAAAGAAATATATGGAATCCGGTGTGGTGGTTACGATGTTTATTTTCTTGTATTACTTATATCGTTTTTTAGTGAAACTCATTTGGCATATCGATCAATCTCAATATGCAGGTCAAAAATTGATTTACCAAAAAGATGCGTACAATCCATCGTTAGGAATGGAAACTACTTCAGGATATATTACTCGTTTAATCGACAATGCACAAATATATATTGGCCAAAGATTGATGTATGTGTTAGGTTTTAAAGAAGAGATTTCTACCAAAGCACAAACTATTGCAGGCAAAGCCTCAGAAATAAATTCGGATAACAAATTGATTGTTTTCTTTTTCATTGTTTTAGTATTGACGGCGTTATATTACATGCATAAAAACAAGCAATATTTTCTTATGTATTCTACGTTATTTTTTAGCTGCTTGTTGGGCGCAACTTTTATTGCCTTGCAAACATCTTGGGGACAAACGCGCTTCATCATGATTTATTTGCCGTTGATATTAATGTCCTTTTTTTATTTGTTATATCATCTTGGCAAGACCATTTCCTTTACACAATATGCTCTTCCATTCGTGTTTTTTATATTGTTTATTTCGTCGTTAAAATTAACCATTACGAATGCGTCAGAACGTTTTCCTGTTTTCAAAGAAAATATAAAAGGCGACCCAAGCTATGGTTATACGCCGGATTGGCAGAACTATATAAAGATGACCAATTGGTGCGCAAAAGAATTTCCGAATAAAACGAACCAAATCGCCGTACGCAAAGCGCCGATGTCATTTATTTTTTCAGGCGGAAAAGAATTTTATGGTATTTACAGCGCACCAACACAAAATGCAGATTCATTACTAATGCCATTGAAAGCCTCGAACGTAAATTATCTTATGTTGTCTGAATTGAGAATTAATCCGTCGATGTATATAGAAAATCAATTTATAAATACGATGCATCGTTATGCTTATTATATACAAGTCAAGTATCCGCAAGCATTTGAGTTTGTGCATCAAGAAGGCGATTTAGAGAAAGCGCAATTGTATCGTATTCGTTGGAATTATATAGATTCTATGCAAAAGATGGAAATTAATAATACTAAAACGTTACAATAAGATATTTGTTTCTAATTAAATTTATCTTTGTTCCTGAATGAATATCCTTTTCAGAAATATTCCGCTTACTCGAATAAAAATATTTGGTGCAAAAATTCTCTATTTTTTTACCTCCCTTTTTGTTGATACGAAGAAGAAACATCTCATCCAAAGAAATGATATTCATTTTGAAGTGGATTTAACCGAAGGCATTGATTTGTCTTTATATCTCTTCAATGATTTTCAATCGCACGTTTATAAAAATAAATTTGTGCAATTAAAAGCTGATGATATCATCTTCGATATTGGCGCAAATGTTGGCATTATGTCATTAAACTTTGCCAAAAATGCAAGCAATGGAAAAGTTTATGCATTTGAGCCAACGCATTATGCTTTAAATAAATTGAAGAAAAATTTATCGCTGAATCCGGAATTGGCAAAAAGAATTATTGTAACCAATACCTTTATTTCCGCATCATCGGATGCAAATCCTAACATTACAGCATTTTCCAGTTGGAGTTTAACCAACAGAACAGAAAACGACCATCAATTTCATTTAGGCACACCAAAATCTACTGAAGGCGTTCCTTCAATTACTTTAGATGATTTCGTATCGAATCACAACATCAACAAATTGGATTTTATTAAGATTGATACTGATGGTCATGAATACGAAGTTTTTAAAGGCGGAAAAAATACAATACAAACATTGCGCCCAAAAATAATTTTTGAATTGGGCTTGTATGTGATGAAAGAAAAGAACTTTGATTTTGATTTTTATTGGAATTATTTTCAACCAATGAATTATAAATTGTATGATTCTGATTCGTTGAAAGAGATAACTATTGAGAATTACAAGAATCATTTGCCAAAATATGGCAGCATAGATGTTTTAGCAATTCCACAGTAATATGAAATCGCTACGCAAACAAGAAATACTTCAGCATTTTGAAAATACTGCCACCGATTATGTGCAGTACAGAAAGCGTTTTTCTTATTATGGCGAAGATATTATCAATTACCTCAATTTCTTTATTTCCGATTCTGATTCTATTTTAGAAATTGGTTGTGGCTACGGCGATACCATTCATCACTTAAAAGGAAATGAAAAAACAGGCATCGACTTTTCTCCAAAAATGATTGATGTTGCTAAAGCAAATTTCAATGATGTTGAATTTTTGGTAATGGATGCTGAAAACATCACGCTTGGAAAAAAATATGATGTCATTATTTTCAATAATATTATTGGCTATTTAGATAATGTGCAAGATGTTTTTTATGCCATAAAAAAAAATTGTCACGAACATACGCGCGTAATTATTTCCTATTACAATCACTATTGGCAACCGATTTTAAATTTCGGCGAGTTGATTGGCTACAAGAAAAAATCGCCACAACAAAATTGGTTAGACACGAAAGATATTTCCAACTTATTGTACTTATCCGGCTTTGAAACATACAGAGCTACAAAGCGCTTATTATTGCCTGTTTATATTCCAATTCTTTCTTGGTTTATTAATAAATATATTGCCAAATTGCCAGTTTTTAAGTCGATGTGTTTAAACCAATTTACGTTTGCACGTCCGTTTTTAAATTATACTGAAAAAGAAGTTTCCGATAAATATTCCGTAAGTATTTGTATTCCGGCGCGCAACGAAAGTGGCAACATTGAACAAGCAATTTTGCGTTTACCAAAATTTGGGAAACATCAAGAAATAATTTTTATAGAAGGTAATTCATCTGATGATACTTGGCAAAAAATACAAGAAATACAAGCCAAATATAAAGACACACACGATATAAAAATTGGACAACAAACAGGCAAAGGCAAAGGCGATGCGGTGCGCAAAGGTTATGCTATGGCAACGCAAGATATTCTAATGATTTTAGATGCCGACTTAACGATGCCACCGGAAGAATTGCCGAAATTTTATAACGCCATTGCTACCGGAAAGGCTGAGTTTATTAATGGTTCACGCTTAGTATATCCGATGGAAAAAGAAGCGA
>JAGQYE010000021.1 GCA_020436225.1 Bacteroidota bacterium
CTTCGAAACGAAGTGTAAGTCCAATAAATAATAAGCTAATACTCAAGAAAAGCAACAACTTATTTTTATATACGTATTTATACAAATACACGTTAAACATCGAAGTAAAACAAAGTAAAATGGTAATACTTCGATTATTTACTTCAATAAAAGTGCTGTTGAACAACAATACCATAAACAAGAAAAGAAGAAAGATATTTTTGCACTTTTCTTTTGCTAAAGAAATTTGAATACAATAAAACAATGCGAATAAACCATATAAATTTATCAGTGTAAACAATAAACTATATACATGTAACTGCTTAAATGCTTCTGAAATTCTTAAAATTAGTTGTGCAAAATAAAACCATTCATTCGAAATCCAATCATAGTGCATATCGCCAATAAATGTTTTGCTAAATACAGCATTAAACATTATTTCATAACTTGAAAAGTATGTACCAAAAGTTAAGTTGAGCAATAAAATATAAGCAATTGAGCCTAATAAACTAATTAGAATAAATTTTCTATTAAGTTGCGGACTAATGTCAAACATAAAGATGTAAATTTGGGTAAATAGATGCGATTTTTGTGGGTTATTTAATTCGGATAAATTTAAAATTATTTATCGAATATTGCTTCGATATAAATAGAAATCTAAAAAAAATAAGCACCTTCATTTAATATTTTACAATCGTTAATAATAAGCACCTCAACAATAAATAGCAATAGAAATCAACGTCAAAATCTCAGATTTGAAAGTGATCCAATCTATAAAACTACACTTAATCGCTTCAATATTTCTTTTCCTTGTAAAATGTACTATTTTTATTCAACAAAAATACTATTCGAGTAAATAAATTTATGAATAAGTCAATTCCAAGTAACGAAGTATGGTTTCGATCCATTTACAAAGATGAAATGCTTGCTTCTTTTTCTTATTCCACTGAAATTCTAAATTCCCTTATTTTCTTTATCGAAAATGGTTATCTCATCATCGATAATGCCATTGAACATTCCATTTTTGACCATATCATCCAAGCAAAAAACATACTATACGAAGGCGAAAAAGACCAACCGTTTCGTGCTTTGCATGCATGGCGCAACAACAACGATGTAAAAGCCATTGCCGTTAACCAAAACATTATCGCTTGGATTGAACGCTTGTATCAAAGAAAAACATTTCCATTTCTCACCACAAATTTCAAATTCGGCAGTCAGGTTGCACCACATACTGATGCCATAAAATATCAATCTTTTCCGGAAGGATTTATGTGCGCCGCTTGGACAGCATTAGAAGATACCGACGAGCAAAACGGCGTCATCGAGCTTTATCCCAAAAGCCACTTATTGCCGTATATTTATTTAGATAAATTGGATTTAATGGCAAGTTCTGCCCCAAACAGATATGCCTATTACGGCGAATATTTAAGTTATTTGCAAGCGCAAATCGAGCATTATAAACTCGACAAGATACAAGTGCCGATACAACGCGGACAAACTATCTTATGGGATTCTAATTTGATTCACGCCGGCAGCAAAATTCTCGACAACACTAGAACGCGTTACAGTCAAGTTACGCATTACTATTTCGAAGATTGCATGTACTACGCACCATTGTTTTCCGACATTCCATTAGCTTCTATCTATTATTGGAAAGTAGAAAATATTTGCACACAACAAGAAATGCCGCATACGTACAAAGGCAATATCGTTCCACTTAAAAATACAATCTTCAAAAAAATGCGACACGATTTATATTAACTGTTGCTAAGAAACGCTATCCAACAAAAATTTCAAATTCCATTTGCTTAACGGCTTATTCCAAATAAAAGGTTCTTCTGTTGATGCATACATTCCTGTCGGCACAGCTTGTGTAAATTTAAAATCGCGCCAAAACGTTTCATCTACTGAATATTTTGTTACAAATGCTTGTTTTTTATCCGAACATTCGTAATGTACCAAAGGCAAATGCGCATGACAAATAGCCGTGTTCATCGCTATTCTATTTGTTGCTGAACGATTAGGCAAGGAACCGTGAATTAATGAAGCATCAAACAATAAGGCATCTCCTTTTTGCATAAAAACAGGTTGCATTCTTTCTTGAATCCAAGCATTATTTTTCAGCAATGGCGATATTTCACGATTGTGTGTTTTCTGCCAACGTGCCCATTTATGACTCTTGGGCAACACGGTAATGGCGCCATTTTCCGTGTTGATATCGTCCACCGGAATCCACAAAAAAGAAGAACAACCGTATTGCTCATCTACAAAAGAAATATCTTGATGTGCCGATAAATATTTATTTTCTGCTTTGGGTTTTATAACTAATATCGAAAAAAAATCTGAGCGACATTTTTCCAAAATAAACTGTTTTTTCAAGATGCGTTGGTTGACTTCGCTCAGCTGTTTTTGCACAGCTTGTTGCACGTCGCCACCAAAATTCGGACTGGTTATAAAATCAGAGTTATCCGGAAAAGTTTGGGTAATAAATTGCGCATAAGCACTTTCAATAATTTGCAATACATCAGCATCTACGGCATTTTTTAAAACTACAAATCCATTTTCATTATAGGCATTTCGCAACTGCAAATCGGCAATGTAATCTGCATCAACATTTGCAAACTTCGGAATAAAAAAAAATGGTTTAAGTAAACGTTGCCACATTAATGCTAATCTTTATTTTGTTGGTCTATCAATCTAAAAATATCTGCGTTAGTATATTGCTGTTGACGCAAAAGTAACTTCGTGCGCTTATATTGTTTCGATGGTTTTTGGTATTGCGATTCATTGATAAAATAATTGCCATTGATTTCATATTCTTCAATAAAGAATCGGCTTTTGGGCGCATACGAACGCAAGGCTGTATTTTTGGGCAATGCTTGCATAGTAATTGCCAATCTATCCTTATCTGTTGTATTCTCTTTAGAGCCATGAATCAATGCCACATCAAAACAAAGAATATCGCCGGCATTTACAGGCACCGGTTGCATATATTTCCACAATGTATCTGCACAATTATTGAACAACCAAGGTATTGTTATCGACCTATATTTGTTGCCCCAAAGATGACTTTTGGGAATGACATAAAGACAACCGTTTTCCGTGTTTGTATCATCTAAACTTATCCAAGTTGTCATAGAAAATTCATTATCTTCATCCACAAAAGTTGGATCTTGATGAATCACACAGCCTCGTGTAGCTCTTGCCGGATTAAAGGCAAAACCGCCACCTAATGGAAAAA
>JAGQYE010000022.1 GCA_020436225.1 Bacteroidota bacterium
AGACCAAATAGTATCGCACTCACCAATTAATCTAACTCTATAGTCAGTTGCAAAGTCCGAAGACATTACATTTTCAATGTTTAAAATTGAAGATTTTGTGCCTTCATATCTGTCGCCATCTTCTAACGGTGTGTTGCCACGGTACCACTGTATTTTTGTCCAATAAGTTGGATCTTCCATATTGTGCTCACCGTAAATTTGCGCGTCGAAAGTCAAACTTAAGTTTGAACCAGGTGCAGATGTAACAGAATTTATATCTTTTAAGAATGATGGTTTTTGCAAGACATAAAGATTAACATAATCTGAGAATACTATAGATGAAACTCGTGCAGAATCATAGTTGAAAGGATTGCCGTATTTTGATTTCCATCTAGGATTGTAAACGAACATCTCTGCTCTATATGTACCACTCATTTTGTATCTCAAAGTATCAAAATTAATTTGACCTAAATCTTGTACCCAATTTGTGATTTTTCTGCCATCTTTCCACCATCTATAAACAATGTTATATCCTTTTAAATCTGGAGCAGCAACAACGAAAAGATATTTATCTATACTTCCTTCGCAAGCAATAATATCATGAGGTTGTTCAATTATTACAACTTCAGGAATTGGTATCACAAAATTTACGTAAGAACCATCGGTAGTTTTATTAAACGTTGTTTGGTTTCCTGCCAAATCTGCAATTGTGAATTCGAAAGTAGCTGGTCCTTCAGTATCAAATAAATCATATTTAAATTCTGCAGAACCACCAGTCGAACCACTGCCTTTGTGACTTACTGTTTCACCATTAATCGTTGCTGATAAGATAGTGATAACTTCGTTCGTATTAAAACTAACTGTAACAGTATTTTCAGGTATTGCTTTTCTGATATTAACATTATTTGAGAAAATCGTTGCTATCTGAATTACTGGAGCCGTAATATCTATAATATAAGTTTCACCGGTATAGAATGTTGTAGAATTTGTCAAGTTATATGTGTCCGTAAATGAGCCATTTGCATTCAATCTAAGCTCAACATCTTTATTAATACCACTTACAGTTACGTAGTAAGTTGTTCCAGAGCCTGTCACCGAAGTCACAGAACCAGAAATTTGTCCTGATAAAGCAGCTAGTTGGAAATCAGTTGTATTTACTGAAGAAGCAAGTAACGATCTATTAAAAATTACCCGATAAGTAACGCTAGTTCCTCTGTATTGCTGTGCTAGAGGTGTAAATCTAGTAATTGAAGTTATTGAGATAGGTGGTTGTATTGTAAACACTGGGCCATAAGTATAAGTATATTGGCTCTTATCACCAGCAGCATTCGAAACAGATCCTGTAAAGTCTAATCTCAAATTACCTAATCCAGATACATTATTAACGTTTATTCTGAACGTAGAACTATTTACAGTTGTTATACTTGAAATTGTTCCGTTTGCTGTACCAGTTTTGTTTAAAGCAAAATCCGAAGTTGTCAAAGTATTTGCGTCAATTGCTTGGTTGAAATAAACATTCCAAGCTACATCTTGAGCATAGATGTTTTGAGTTGTTGGAGATACTCTACTAAAGTAAGATACTTCTGGAGTAGGTTTTTCACCGTATATGAATGTTTCACCACTTGTATAAGAATATCCTTTAGATGTAGAAGTCCCTTTTGTATTAGATACTACTCCAGTGAAATCTAATCTTATTTCACCATAACCATCATAATTATAAGTGTAAGTTTCTACAATCCATTTATAACCTTCTTTGTCACTTTGATAAACATAATCAATCGCTGTGTAGTAATAGCCGTCAAGTTGAGTCATTTTGAAGTCATCGCCACTGATAGTTTTACTATCAATAGGATCCGAAAATTCAACTTCCCAAGTCAGATACTCTTCATAAGTGTATTGGTTTGTTGGACTATATCTTTTAATTGCTTTTACCGTAGGTTGAGCAAACAAATCTGTGCTTCCTAAAAACAGAAAGCAAATTGCAAAGAATGTGAATAATCCCATTCCAAGCGTATTAAGTTTTTTCATATAAAACTCCTTTTAATAATTAATTAATACTTAT
>JAGQYE010000023.1 GCA_020436225.1 Bacteroidota bacterium
CGGCTCGATTTGAATGGTTTTTAGAAAAAGCTACAGAAATTGGTGTGCAACAAATTTTTCCTATTATAACATCAAGAACAGAAAAACAAAGCATCAAACAAGATAGAATGCAAAACATCATTTTATCAGCAGCCAAACAAAGTGTCCAATTATTTTTTCCGGTTTTACATCCATTGCAACCCTTAAATAATGTAATAGAAACAACCCATTTCGAACAGCAATTTATTGCGCATTGTGAAGATGAAAAACGACATCTAAAAGATGTTTATTCCAAGCATAAATCGGCATTGATTTTAATCGGACCCGAAGGCGATTTTACTTCGGAAGAAATTATAATGGCTATTAACAAAAATTACATTCCGGTTTCGTTGGGAAATTCTATCTTGCGAGTAGAAACTGCCGGCGTGGTGGCTTGCAGTATGGTGCAAATGGTGAATGAGATATGAGATATGAGATGTGAGACCATCGACCATCGACCATCGACCATCGACCATCGACTAAAAAAAATGAAAAACATAAGCATAAAATATCTGATTTTAGTAAGCATTTGCTTATGCTTTAGTATTTCATTTGCGCAAACAAAATCAACGTCAAAAATAGGTTTATTAAAATACAAAGGCGGCGGCGATTGGTATGCTAACCCAACTTCTTTACCCAACTTAGCGAAGTTCTGCAACCAGCAATTAAATATGCAACTTTCGACAGATATTAACGAAGTAGAACCCGGAAGTGCCGAGCTATTTAATTATCCGTTCGTGCATATTACCGGACATGGAAATATTGTTTTCACCGACCAAGAAGCAGAAAACTTGCGCACCTATTTAATTGGCGGTGGTTTCTTGCATATTTCTGATAACTATGGTTTAGATCCATTTATTCGCAAAGCGATGAAAAAAGTTTTTCCGGAATTGGATTTTGTAGAACTTCCCTACTCACATCCTATTTATCATCAAAAATTTGATTTACCGAACGGCTTACCTAAAATACACGAACACGATAACAAACCGGCACAAGGTTTCGGATTAATTTATGAAGGCAAATTAGTTTGTTTCTACGACTACCAATGCGATTTAGGCGATGGTTGGGAAGATCAATCCGTGCATAAAGATCCAGAAGAAAAACGCCAACAAGCTTTACGAATGGGCGCCAACTTGGTACAGTTTGCATTTACGAGATGAGATTTGAGTTTTGAGTAGTAAGTAATAAGTATTGAGGCTTGAGATTTCAGATTTCAGATTTACAAAAAGTATAAAAAACTATTGACTATCGACAATGGACTTTCAACAATGGACTTTCAACCAATAAAAAATCCTATGGCACTAAACCACTAAATGCACTGGTATTAAATCCATTTGAACCAAATAATCCGGTATTAAAGAAGCCTTTTTGTTTCTGCAATTTCAACCAATTAAATTGCTGTGCTGTAACATAAATAGACATATAAAATCCTTTTTGGAATCCAACCGGTGTCCATTTAAATTCCATTTGCCAGCAATGTAAATCTCTAACAACAGAAATATCTGTTCGTGTAATGCTTTTATTGGTAACATCGAAACCGGCAGAAACATTTATTTTCCATTTTTTCGTAATGTTTACATCTAAGCCTAAAGCCAATGTTTGCGTAATGGCTGTAGTATCTTTCTTGTTGTATTTATAACGCGAAACATTCAAACTATATTGATAGTTGATAGACCAAGGAATCGAAAAATTATAATAACTTTTATCGTAAACTCCTTGCTGATAAAATTGGTTATTGATATTTTGATTATCCAACATTTGTTGGTTGAGCTGTTGTGTTTCACTCATTCCTTTTTTAGAACGTACACTTCCATTAAGCGACAAACTCAAATACGTTAATCTAAACAAACGCCGTCTTTCTTTAAAATAAAAATTGTTGGTTTGTCCGCCTAAACTATCTAAAGAATATGGATCCATGCTGGCATTAAAACTCAAATTTAATTTATCGGTTAAGTGCGTGCTGGCACTAATCGTAAATGGACTCAAACGCTTGGTCAACATATTATAACTCATCCCAAAAGAAAGATTATCTAATAACGTAATTTTCTTGGTGTGTGTAATCGTATCTTTCTTTGAATACACTTTTATTTCTAAAGTATTGGAAAAATTCAAGCCGATATTTCCTTGCTTTGTTTGGGGAATAATGCCATTGTTTTGGAAGATGGAATATGTCTGCACTGTACCAATACTATCTGTTTGAACTGTTCGATTATATTTCCAAAATGGAGTTGTAAAATCCGGACTGAAATTAAAATTTAAGCTTGGGCGGAATGTATGGCGAATGGCTTTTAGTTTTCCTTTTTTAAATTGGAATAGACCATACAATTGCGTGTTGAAACTCATATTCAAATTAAAGTTTCGATAGGATTTAAAACCATATTTTATATCATCGACTGCTTGATTACGGAACGTATCCATTGCGCCGGTTTCATCATTTTGTCGAACATAAAAATCGTGATATGTTTTTGTTAGATACGAGAAATACCAAGTTTCGTTATAATTAAATCCAACATTTAATTTCAAATATTTGAATAACGTAAAGTTCCCGGAAATAGGCAACGTATGCTTGATGCTGCTGCGCATATCTTTCAATGTTTTTTTTGTGAAGAAAGTGGAATCCGTAGCATTTAATTGATTCGACACATTCATATCATAAGAAAAACCAATGTTTTCATACCATTTTCTGTCGTTGGTAGTAATTTTTCGTTGAAAAGGATTAATGCGCGTTACATTAAAATTGAATTGAGGTAAAGTCAAAGAGATTTGTTTGCTCTGCGTATTTTGAACCAAACCTGTATTTAACGAAATCCGATAAGGTTTGCCTGGCCAATATTTACTGTACGAAATATTAGACGAAAAATTCGTTGCCAACACGCTTTGCGGATCTCGAGAATTGAGATATTGATAAGTTTTATTACTAACAATATTTAGATTGATATTAAAACTGCTGTTAAACATTTTTTTCGGGTCTAAATTCATCTGCCACAACACACCAAAATTAATTGGTGCTTTTTGTCTATTCGGATTAAAACGTTCGTACTTAGAACCACCGCGTTGTTGATTAATATTAAAACTTAAATTGCCCGAAAGTTTGTATTTCTTATTATAGACAAAGTTGGTATGCAAACCCCAACTTCCTAATGTATAAACATCTACTGTTGTAGTTAATGCGAGCTTGTCGTTTATCATCCAGAAATAACCTAAATTATTTAGGAAAAAACCCAACTCTGTACTTTGTCCATAAGTTGGCATCAACAAACCTGTTCCTTTCGATTTCATACTTGGTAAAATGGCAAAAGGCAAAAACAATGGCGTGCGCACACCTTCAATAACTAAATCAGCCGGCTTGCCCACCATAATTTTATCTTTTATCACTTTAGCTTTACCAATCTCAACATAAAAATGTGGTTCATCTAAATCGCAAGTAGTGTACCTCGCTCCTTTTATATACATGGTGTTGCTATCCACTACTTTTACTTGTAAGCCATGCAAATAACCATCTAATTCTTTGGTAACTAAACCTGAGCTTTTCCCTTTTTTTGTTTTAAAATTAAACTTTACGGAATTGGCTACATATTCGCCGCTTTCATCTTTAAATTCGACACGCTTCATGGCTTGCAAACTATCATCAAACATCGCTTGGGCAAATACAACACTGCTATCCCAATTATATTCAATATAACCGGCAGACATATCTAACTTTTGATATTTAATTTTTGCTCTTCCATACAACAGCACTTTTTTATTGGGAATATCATAAATTATTGAATCTTGCGCAGAATATTGGATATTATCTTCAATGTCGTTTTCTGCAATTTTTATTTCTTGAACTTGCACATTTGTGGAATCTTTAAAAACGGAATCTTGTTCAATATTTTGTAGTTTTGGCTCGAATTTTGGTTGTTGACTGGTATCCGTGAATGAACGCACATTTTGCTCACCTATAATTTGAGCAAAACAAGAAATAGACATAAAATTTATGAATATTAAAAGACAAATGCATTTATTTAATAGATACGACAAAATAATTTATTACGCTATGAGTTTCAAAAGTATGTTTAAAACGTCAAAAATAAGGATTGCTTGTTTAATATTAATATTTTCTGTTCACAGTATTTCATTTTGTGCCGGAACAGCAAATAATTTTAAATTAAAAACCATTGTTTTAGATGCCGGACATGGTGGCCACGATTCTGGTTGTCATGGCTATGCAGGTTCATACGAAAAAGACGTTACCTTGAAAGTTATTTTAGCATTAGGCAAAATTATCGAGCAAAAATATCCGGATATCAAAGTCTTATATTCGAGAAAAACAGACGTGTTTATTACATTACAAGATAGAGCTTTGTTAGCCAATAAAAATAATGCTGATTTATTTATAAGTGTGCATTGTAATGCCAACAATAATAAAGCTGCCTATGGAACAGAAACTTTTTTTATGGGAATGCACGTTACAGATGAAAACTTGGCTGTTGCCAAACGTGAAAATGATGTAATTAAATTAGAAAGTAACTACAAACAAACCTATGGCGATTTTGATCCCGATTCTCCGGAATCAATGATTGCACTTTCGTTAGCTCAAAATGCAAATATTGAACAAAGTAGTTTTTTGGCTACTCGTGTTCAAGATTATTTGACTAACTCATTAAATCGATATGATCGTGGTGTAAAACAAGCCGGTTTCTGGGTATTGTATCGAACAACTTGTCCTTCTATTTTAATAGAAACGGGATTTTTAACCAACAAAAATGAAGAAAAATTCTTGACTTCAGATGATGGACAAGATAAATTGGCAAATGCTATATTTCATGCATTTGAAGATTATAAAAATATGATGGAGAAAGACATCAAATTTACTCCTGTTGTAAAAAATACAAGCGTAAATGTAGATTCTGAAAAAACGACTCCTAAAGAAATAATGCCAAATGAAGAAATTAAAACGACGCCAATTGTAAAAACAAACGCTGTCGCTCCAAAAAATGGCATTATTTATAAAGTTCAGATATTGACTACTTCTCAAAAATTATCGACCAATAACAAAGCATATAAGTTATATAAAAATTTAACATACGAAAGGTCTAAAAACCTATATAGATATGCCTATTCACCTTTTACTGATTTAGATTTAGCGAAAAAAGTATTAAAATTGGCACAAAAAAACGGCTATCCGGATGCCTTTATCGTTGTAGAAAAAAATGGAGAAAAATTATCTCCATCGGAAGCCAAAAAATATATTCAATAAGAAGAAAAATTTCTTATTCTTAGATTAATTTTAAATTTATCGTTTTATCCTTATATTTGGTGGTTTAAAACATTACTGCTTGGAAAATAAAAATGAAATTTTAGTTGGTGCACTTACGGTCATTGGTATAGCTGCTTTTATCATAGGTTTTAAATTTTTGCAAGGCGACAATCTCTTCACTCGAAGTAAATACGTTTACATCGTTGCAGATAGAGTTCCGGGAATTTCAGCATCTAGCCCTGTTTTAGAAAATGATGTTCCAATTGGAAGAGTGGATAAAGTTGAAATCTGCACAAGTCCGAATTTTCCATACAAAGCTTTGATGAAATTAAAACTTGACAAAGATGTCAATATTCCAAACAATAGCACATTCATTATTTATGGATTGGATATGTTGGGAAAAATGGGCATTGGATTAGTGAGAGGAAATGGCGAAAAACCGGCATCAGAGAAAGATACACTCCAATGTTTGGTTAAAGGAAATTCTATTGAACAAGGCGTTGATTTAGTATCTCAATTAAAACCAAAATTAGATAGCATTTTAGATTCGTTTACAGCATTATCAAACAACCTAAATTCGCAATTAGGAAAAGGCGAAAATGGTTTACTAAAAAAAGCAGTTGGCGATCTTAGCACAACACTTGTTTCTGTAAATAAATTAGCTGCAAATGCAGACAAAATGATAACAACCTTAAATGGTACACTTGCGGATAATAAAGCAAATATCGACGGCATCTTGTCAAATGTAAATCGTCTGACTTCTGAATCCGGAAAGTTAGATTCTATTCTTACTAACTTCCAAACATTTTCCGGTAAAGTGGCTTCTTTAGATTTAGCTTCGACCTTAGAAAGTGCGAAAGGAACGTTAGAACAACTAAAGAAAACGCTTTCTTTAATTAATGATGGCGATGGTTCTATCTCAAAATTATTGAAAGAAGATGGTGCTTACAACGATATTGTTAAAACCATAAATTCGCTTAATGCTGTATTGACTGATTTAAAAGCTAATCCGAAAAAATACATCAGTTTATCGTTGATTGACAGAACTAAAACTTATACTTTCACTGATACATCAGTGCAACAGTTTTTAGAAAATCATCCGAAAGCAGCAAAAAAAATTAAATAAGAAAAGTTGACAAATTCTACTAAGTAGAATTGAAACAAAAAATAGTATTTTAGCCATTGTATTTGCAATGGCTATTTTATTTTCATCTCAAAAAGGAAACAAAGTATGGTGCTTTTTTAATAAATGGTGCATGCTCTTTTTCTTTTGTTTTTTATGCTTAAATAGTATTGCGCAAACTTCTGATTATTTCCCACCTATCCCAAAAGACACCGCAAGCAAAAAGAAAATAAAAATTGTGCGTGCTGATTCATTGATGTTTCAAACGCTGGAATTAGGCAGATATCGTAAGTTGATTGGAAATGTACAATTACAACATGAAAATGCTTCTATGTTTTGCGATAGTGCCATAATCGATGTAGATGCCAATTACTTAACAGCTTTCGGAAAACAAGTACATATTCAAAAAGGCGACAGCATAGATGTTTGGGGAAATTTCTTGGAATATTTTGGTGACCAGAAATTAGGACGACTTACCGGCATGTGTTCCATGCGAGATAAAACCATGATTTTAACTGCACCTGAATTAAATTACAACACCGAAACTGATTTAGGCTCTTACATGAGTGGCGGAAGAATTGTAAATAAAGAAACGACTATTACCAGCGCCATCGGCTATTATTATCATCGACAAAATATGGCTCTTTTCTATGGTGATGTGATTCTGAAAGATAAATCGCGTACTATTTATGCCGATTCATTGCGTTATAATACAGACAAAGAAATAGCTTATTTTATTGGTAAAACAACCATAATAGATAAAGACAGCAGCGTTATTGTAACTCAAGAAGGTTATTACGATACCAAAAATGAGAAAGCTTATTTCGGGAAAAATACCAAAATTAAAAAAGGCGATGCATCTGTTCAAGCAGAAAATATCAATTACGACAACAACACAAAAATCGCCATTGCACAAAAAAATGTTGTGTTTCAAGATAGCTCTGAACGCACCACCATTTTGAGTAATTATGTTTATTCTGATGAAAATAAATCTTACATCTTAGCCTACAACGATCCTTTGATGATTACAGTTTCAGAAGATGAAAAAGATACGACTTATTTGAGTGCCGACACTTTGCTGACCTATAAAATAAAAACAGAGGACACTCTTTTGCTAAATGATACAATTCCACAAAATGACTCTATTAAAATTGTAAGAGCTTGGCACAAAATGAAAATGATACAAGGAAAAATGAGTGCTATTGCCGATTCCATGTTTTATTCAGAAAAAGATTCTATTTTCAAATTGTATATCCAACCTATACTTTGGGTAGATTCTACACAAATTACCGGCGATTCTATTTATCTATACAATAAAAATAATTCCATTTATAAAGTCGATATTTTTAATAATGCATTTATTATTCACTTGCAAGACAAAGACGTTTACAATCAAATCAAAGGGAAATTTATTCAAGCCTTAATTTCCGATAAAAAAATTAGACAAGTAGATGTCGATGGCAATGCCGAAAGTATTTATTTTATTAAAGAAAAAGATGCATACAATGGCGCCAACAAATCGACTTCAGCTTTTATAAAAGTTTCTTTTGATGATGGAGAAGTCAATAAAATAAAGCTAAGTGGCGCACCTGAAGCAGAATTTACGCCAATGAAAAAAATCAATCTTTCTACTTATAAACTCGATGGATTTGTTTGGCTTGGCAACAAACAACCACTAAGCAAATACGATGTTATACGAGATAAAAGTCAATACGAAAGATATGTAAATGGCTTACCTGTAAAGAAAAATGAATAATCCTTTTTATTGAATGGAACGTATGTAAATATCGCCAAAACCGGTTGCTATAAATTCTTCAGAATTGACATGTTGAATATATGCAGTAACTGATTGCCAATTTTCTAAAGCAAATTGCATACTCTCATCTTTTGAATAATTACATTCAATATTCTGATTATATTTTTCAATTTGCTTGATGCAATCTATAGCACGTTGTGTTTGCTCCGGAACTGTATATTCAATACTGATATAATTTATCGGCTTCGTTAAACCTTTCAACACTTCCAATTCATAACCTTCCACATCAATTTTTATAAATTGAGGCACGCCAAATTTTTCAATCAATTTATCTAAAGTGGTAATCTTAATTTTTATCGGTTCGCTCCAAGTATAACTTTTAAATCGATCTTGTTTTACAGCATCAATCCAATCTTTAGAAAAAGAAGAAATAGTAGAAGCATTGGATACATAAAAATCTTTAATATCTTCTTCTGCACCTAATCCAAACGTTACTAATTCAATAGTATTTCCAAAATTTTTCTGAAGATATTCATAACAAGCTTTTTGCGGCTCAATTGCCACCACTTTTGCGCCAATATTTAAGAGCGGTTGAGTTCGGTTTCCATAGTTGGCACCAACATCGAACACAAGGTTATTTGATTGCACAAATTGGCTGTAAAACTGTTTTCTTTTAGCAATAGTTTCTACTGAATCAATCGGAATTTGTTTGGCTAAATAATTCGATTTTACAGAATTTGCCCAATTAACCAATCGCTCTCCTAATATAGATTTTATGAGTTGTCTCATTAATTGTAATTTCTATTTTATCGTTATAAGTCGCCAAAGATAGAGAATATAAAATAGATTTAGGGAAAACACATCATTTTATCATTTTTTCTCTCCAAAAAAAGTCAAAAAAACACTGTCAATTTGTCACTTCTACAAAAAAAACGTATCTTTGTCGTCCATTTCTTATGAACGAATTATTAGATTATATCGAACAAAAAAAGCACGATGAAACTCGCCAAGGTGAGCCATTAAATATTGCTTTAAATGAAACTGAATTCAAAAACAATAAGCATTTCTATATAGAAAGCTATGGTTGCGCTATGAATTTCAGCGACAGCGAAATTGTAGCATCGATTTTATCAAAACAAGGCTATTCGCTAACGCCGAATATTTTTGATGCTGATTTAGTGTTGATTAATACTTGTTCTATTCGTGAAAAAGCCGAGCAAACTGTTCGACAACGCTTGCGTTCTTTCAACGAAATAAAAGAACAAAAACCAGGCATGCTAATCGGCATGTTGGGTTGTATGGCAGAACGCTTGAAATCCAACTTATTGGAAGAAGAAAAATTGGTAGATTTAGTGGTTGGTCCGGATGCCTATCGCTCCTTACCTGCTTTAATTCAAGAAGCTGAAGGTGGCGACCGTGCAGTCAACGTTTTACTTTCTCGAGAAGAAACTTACGCCGACATTTCGCCTGTACGCTTAGATAAAAACGGCATCACAGCATTTATTTCCATTATGCGCGGTTGCGATAATATGTGTTCCTTTTGCGTAGTGCCGTTTACGCGCGGTCGTGAACGCAGCAGAAATCCGGAAACTATTGTAGAAGAAGCAAAAGATTTATTTGAGAAAGGTTATCGCGAAGTAACTTTATTAGGTCAAAATGTTGATTCTTTCAAATGGAAAGGCGAAGGCAAAAACGACGATAAACAAGCCGAAGTGTTAGTCAATTTTGCGCAACTTTTAGAAAAGGTGGCTTTGGTTAATCCGCTTTTGCGCGTGCGTTTTTCTACATCACATCCAAAAGATATTACAGACGAAGTGTTGCATACGATTGCTAAATACAACAACATTTGCAGTTATATTCATTTGCCTGTGCAATCAGGAAGTTCATCTTGCTTAGAACGTATGAATAGAACCTACGATAGAGATTGGTATAAGAATCGCGTGGATGCTATCCGTCGAATTATTCCGGATTGTGGCATTTCTTCAGATATTATTGCCGGTTTTTGCGAAGAAACAGAAGAAGAACATCAAGATACACTTTCGATGATGGATTACGCACAATACGATTATAGTTATATGTTCTTTTATTCTGAGCGTCCCGGAACTTTAGCTGCCAGAAAATACAAAGATGATATGTCGTTAGATATTAAAAAAAGAAGATTAGCAGAAATTGTAGATAAGCAATATCAACTTTCTTTAGAAAGTAATTTGAGAGATATTGGAAAAACGTATGAAGTGTTGATAGAAAAAATTTCAAAGAAAAGTGAAGAAGAATATTGTGGAAGAAATTCTCAAAACAAGATGATTATTTTCCCAAAAGGCAATTATAAAATCGGCGATTACGTTCAAGTGTATATAGAAAGTGCCAATAAAGCAACATTGAAAGGTAGAGTTGTCAATGAAATAATTTAAAATATTAATTCATTTTCTAATTACTACATTACTAAATTAAATAATGGAATTACAATCAGTAAAATTACGATTTGGAATTATAGGAAACACACCTGCACTAAACAGAGCTTTAGAAGTTGCTGTGCGTGTTGCTCCAACCAATCTTTCTGTATTAATCACAGGAGAAAGTGGCGTTGGAAAAGAAGTATTTTCTAAAATTATTCATAGTTTATCCAACAGAAAACATGAGCATTTTATTTCGGTAAACTGCGGCGCCATTCCGGAAGGTACCATAGATTCAGAATTATTCGGGCACGAAAAAGGTGCTTTTACCGGCGCACACGACAAGCGCAAAGGTTATTTTGAAACCGTTAACGGCGGCACTATTTTCTTAGATGAAATCGGCGAAATGCCAATCGGCACGCAAGCACGACTTTTACGTTTGTTAGAAAATGGCGAGTTTATAAAAGTGGGTTCATCTGTTGTACAAAAAACCGATGTACGTGTGTTGGCTGCTACCAATGTTGATTTACCCAAATTAATTCAACAAGGAAAATTTAGAGAAGATTTATATTATAGATTAAATACAGTTCCGATTTTCGTTCCGCCTTTGCGCGATAGAAAAGAAGATATTGATGTTTTATTTAGAAAATTTGCTTCCGATTTTGCTGAAAAATATAGAATGCAGCCCATTCGTCTATCTGATGAAGCTAAAGAAATTTTAAATCATTATCGCTTTCCGGGAAATATACGAGAACTCAAAAATATTGCAGAGCAAGTTTCGGTGTTGGCTAAAGACAAAGTTGTGGGCAAAGAAGAATTGGCAAAATTTATTCCGACAAACGAAGTTTCTACTTTACCAATTTTAAGCAACAATAAAGAAAATAACACTTCCTTTTCCGACAGAGAATTACTTTATAAAATGATTTTTGATATTAAAAGCGATTTAAACGATTTAAAAGCTTTTGTATGGAAAATGAGCAACGGCAATTATGATAGCTCATCTATAGATTTTAGTGATATCAAAAACATTGAACATCATCCTTCTTCAACAACGAATTTGTCAAACAATCAACAAATCCATCCGGAAACGAATAACGCTTCTACTATCATTATAAATGAAAAACCGATTTACGAAGAAGAAAGTGTGGAAACCAATCTTTCTTTAATGGAAATGGAAAAAAATATGATTATAAAGGCGTTGGAAAAACACAAAGGGAAACGCAAAGATGCCGCACTTGATTTAGGAATTTCTGAACGAACTTTATATAGAAAGATTAAAGAATATAAATTGGAAGATTAATTTAATTCGATAATTTAGCAAAGAACATGTCGAAAATATCGAACAATAACAAACAGAATAAAATGCATTGGCATAACATAACTCCACTCAAGTTGGTTTATTATTCTTTTGTTTTGTTGGTTATTTTAAGTTCTAGTGCTTGCAAAATTTATCGGTTTACAGATGCCGCAGTTGACCCAAATTTAAAAACGTTCAGCATTGCACAAACCACCAATATCGCAACATTGCAAAATCCAAATGCTGCTCCAAATTTTACTGATCAACTGAAAGATAAATTTATTTCTAATACACGTTTAACGCTGGTTAATGGAAATGGCGATTTAGATTTTTCCGCTACCATTCTTGAATATAACATCGAGCCTGTTGCCATTACCAACACTGAAACAACTGCACAAAACCGATTAAATATTTCTGTAAAAGTAGAATGCATCAACAAATTAGATGCGAAAAAAAATTACACACAAACATTTCGAGATGGCGAAAATTTTGATGCTAATGCGATGTTTTCATCCGTAGAATCTGGTTTAGTGAATACAATATACGATAGATTGATTCAGCAAATCTTCAATAAAACATTCGGAAATTGGTAATATGGAAATGCAATTAAAAGACATACTCAATCAGCCGAATTTAATTCATTCCGTTCCAACAGAAACATTGGAAAATTGGATTAAAGAATTTCCGTATGTAGAGCTATTGCATTTGTATGCCTTAAAAAACAAAGCAACTTATAGCGAAGAAGAATTGCAAAAAACAGCATTCAATTTCTACAATCGAGCGCAACTCTATAAATTATTAAACGAGAAAACGAAAAATGTTAGTGTATATTCTTCTTCATTACAAACAGAAAATAAAATCAAAGAAGATTTAAAAGAGGAAGAAAAAATTATTTTAAACGAAGAAGTAATTCAAGAAGTTAAAGAAAATATTGAGCTAAAAGAAATAGAAAAAAATGAGCAAGAATTTGCAACAGCTGAAATTAAAACCATTACTGTAGAAGATGAAATTAAAGCAACTGAAACATCAGAAGAAATAAATGAAATTTCAGAAATCAATCAAAATAAAGATGATATTGAAGTCGATACGAATACATCTGAAACAATTGTAAATAAAGAAGAAGTTTCACAAACAGAAACAGAAACAGAAACAGAAACAGAAACAGAAACAGAAATAGAAACAGAAATAGAAATAGAAATAGAAATAGAAAATAAACAAACAGAAATTTCTACATCAACTATCATTCCGCCACCACTTCCAATAGAACAACCGCTTTCAATCGCTGATAAAATTTTGTTGGAGATACAGCAATTAAAGGCAGAACGAGCCAAACAAGCCCAACTTCAAGAAGAGAAAAATGAGCATAAAATTGAAACAACAACAGAAAGTTCAATTGAAAATAAATCAGAAACAGTTGAAGAAAAAGTTGAAGAAATTTCAGAACCAAAATTAGACCTTACTGAAAACAAAATTATTGTTGATGAAACTAATGTGCAAGAACAAGAAGAAATAAAAGAAACTGAAACTATAATCGAAGAAACTGAAATTTCTGATCAAAAAAACGAACATAACGAATCTGAAATTATTGTTGATGATGCTGAAGAAAAAATACAAGAAGAAAGCAGCAATGAAGAAGAAACTATAATCGAAGAAACTGAAATTTCTGATAAAGAAAACGAGCATAACGAATCTGAAATTATTGTTGATGAACCTAAAAAAGAAACAGAAGAAGAACCTAAAAAATTATCTATTCAAGATGAGATCATTGCAAGAATTGAGCAAATTAAAAAAGATAGAGAAAACGCTCAAAACCAGCCAATACAAAACAATCCAGAAACGCTACAAACTAAAGAAAATGAAAAAACAACAGATGAAATCATAGAAGATACTTCCATCCAAGAAACTCAAAACAACACAACAGAAAAAGAAATAACAGAAATTGTAGCAAATAATATTGAGAAAAAAAATGAAGAAAATGAAGATTCTATTTTTGTAGCTGTAGATGAAGAAATCGACTTTCCAAAACCTTTGCTTGTCAATATCGATACTTCAAAAATTCAAAATAAAAAAGAAGAATATATTGAAGCACCAATACTAACTACAGAAGAAAAAGGAATACCACAAGAGATAATTGAAGAAAAACAAGAAAAAGAAATAAACAATCAAAAAGAAATTGTAGAAATCAACTCAACTGAAAATATAAAAGAAGAAAATATTGACACCCCAATTATTTCTTTCGAAGAAGAAAAAATGAATATTGAAGAAGTTGAAGCAAACAATACAAGTAAAAATCTAGAAGCACAGTCTAATATAATTCCTAAAAACGAACAAACACAAACCGAAGAAGCAATAGAGATTTCTGAAACAACTGAAAAAGAGGAAGAAAATTTAATCAGTAAAGAAGAACAAAAAGAAACAGAAAAACCATTAAACTTAGAAACTGCAATTATCGAAATTCCTAAAGTTGAAAAACAAGTTAAGGAAGAAGCGATAGATATTAAAGAAGAAGAAGAAAAAAAAGAAATAAACGAAATAAACGAAATAAACGAACAAGAAAATCAGAAAACAACCAACGAAATTGCAACCGAAACAACTATTGATAAAGATGCGCCACACACATTTATCGAATGGTTGAAAATGCTCGACGGCGATTTGCAAATCCAAGAATCAAAAACAGAAAACGAACACGAAAATTGGATAGAAATTCCGCAATACGAAGTAGAGCAAACCTTAGCTAATAAAAAAGCTATTGAATCGGAAGTAAACAAGCTTTTTGAACCAAATTTTGAAGAAGGTGAAGTCGATTTATTCAACGAAATTGACGAAGAAGTAACAAAAGCAGCCAACGAATCTGTTGCTTTTAAGCAAGATATGATGACCGAATCCTTGGCAAAAATCTATATAAAACAAGGAAAAATAGACAAAGCCATCGAGATTTATAACACTCTTTTAATGAAATTCCCGAAAAAAAGTGCTTACTTTGCATCTCAAATTAAAAATTTAAGTAAAGATATTTAACATGTTTACATTTTTAACCATATTAATCATCATTGTTAGCGTATTCATCACGCTTATCGTATTAATTCAAAATCCAAAAGGCGGCGGCTTGATGGGCGGCTTAGGCACCACAACTTCCAACATCATCGGTGTACAAAGTGCCGGCGACGTAATGGAAAAAACAACTTGGGGCGCAACTATTTTGTTATTTGCTCTTTGCGTATTAACCGCATTTGTAGTTCCGAAAACAGGAAATGCCGCGAAAGCAAAAACACTAACCGAACAAGCAGCAAAAATGCAAGTTCCAACGGTTCCTCAAAGTACACCAAGTTCAACTTCTCCATTAAAACAAAACACACAACCGGAAAGTAAATAATTTCCGATTTGCAAATATTAAAAAACGCTTTCTTCGGAAAGCGTTTTTTAATTCCATATAATTTTAAATTCTCAGTTATAAAATAGAATAAATAAATTGATTTTTAGGTGGATTTATTTCGCTAAATCGTTACTTAATCTTTTCAATTCTATCTCAGCAAGTTTTGCATTATATCGCGCTAAAATAGCATTATATAAAGCCTCTTCGTAACTACTTTGTGCTTGTTTTACTTCCACCGCTGTAGATTGATTTAATCGATAACGCTCTAAGCTAATTTGAATATTTTCTTGAGCAGAACGAACAATATTTTCATTCAAATCCAGCATTTTTTGAGCATATTCATAATTCTTAAATGCCGATAAAATTCTTGAATCTAATTCTTGTTTAATTTTATCTAATCCGATTTGTTGCATAGCAATATTAACCGCAGAAACTTCCAATTGCTTTTTTACTTGTCCGCCATTAAAAATTGGAATAGTCGCATTTATTCCAAAAGTCGGACCATAAGAACGATTATATAATTGTAAACCGGCTTTGCTATTGTTTTGATTAAAAGAATAAGACGAACTAAAATTAATTTGTGGCAAACGCTGCGCTTTTATTTCTTTATGTTGAAATTTAGAAATGACAATATTTTTCTCTGCTGCTTGTACTAAATAATTAGAATTTAAGACTGAATCTTGTACATTTTTTATGGTAGGAATTTCCTCAACGACAATGGTATCAATTACTGTAAAATCTTCATTGGCAGCTCGACCTAAAATTTCATTAAGGCTAATTTTTGCTTGTTCTAATGCTGTTTCTTGTTTTAAAATATTGAGTTGTTGCGTTGAGTAATCTACTTGAGCTTGCAACAAAGGTGTTTTATCTGAATAGCCAACATCTAATTTCTTTTGAGCTAAATTCACTCGTTCTGATGAAATCTCTGACGACTCTTTTGTGGCTTTGATTAGTTGTTTTTGTTGAACGATAGCATAATAGGCATTTAATGTTTGAGCTACCACATCTTGAACCTTACTTTTAAGTTGAATTTCTCCTAATGCCTGTAAAGCTTCTAATCTATCTTTAGCAGCAAACATACGCATACCATCAAAAATTTTCCAATCTAAATTTAAACCCAAATTGAATGCATTAACCGGCACCCAATTCTTTTTCACCGATTGACCTGTACTAAATTTTTGGTTGATATTATTTAAGTTAAAAACATCGCCTGTGCTAACATTTATGGTAGGCAACATGCCTGCAGTTGCTTTATTGTTATTTATTTTGGCGATATCTGCTTCATTTCTTGCTAAGATGATATCAAAATTCTTATTCAATGCATACGAAACCGCAGCTTCTGGAGTCAGTAATTCTTGGGCTGACAGTAAACTTACTGAACTTATAAAAACAGCAAAAATTGCCGTAAAAATTGTCTTCTTCATATACTATTCTTCTATTGATTTTACTTTTGTTCTGGACAAGAATGAATACATTGCCGGCACCACGAACAAAGTAAGGATTAACGAAAATATGATACCACCAATAATAACAATTCCCAATGAAATTCGGCTGGTAGAACCCGAACCAAAAGCCATTGCAATAGGAAGTGCACCTAATGCCATCGCTAAACTCGTCATTAAAATTGGGCGCAAACGCATCGACGCAGCATAAATGGCAGCCTCCACTTTTCCCATTCCATTTTCTCTGTTGTGGTTGGCAAATTCAACAATTAAAATTCCATTTTTCGTTACCAAACCAATGAGCATAATCATCCCAATTTGGCTGAAAATATTGAGTGTCTGACCAAATATCCACAACGACAACATCGCTCCTGCTAATGCCAATGGAACAGTCATCATAATAATAAATGGATCAATAAAACTTTCAAATTGTGCAGCCAACACTAAATATATCAACACTAAAGCTAAGAGTAATGCAAACATTGTATTGGAAGAACTTTCTTGGAAGTCGCGTGATGACCCTGCCAATGAAGTATTAAACGAATCGTCTAATAACTTTTTCGAGATACGTTCCATTTCTGCGATACCATCACCAATCGTTTTTCCAGGTGCTAATCCTGAAGAAATGGTTGCTGATTTATATCTATCGTAATGATATAATTGTGGCGGTTGAGAATATTCGTTTATCTTAATTAAATTATCTATGGAAATTAATTTTCCGGCATTATTGCGCACGTAAATATTTTTTAAATCTTCAGGCTTACTTCTATCGGCAAAAGAAGCTTGTCCTATAATTTGGTATTGCTTTCCATCTTTCAAGAAATAGCCAAATCGACGACCACTAAACGTAAACTGCAAAGTTTGCGCAATATCTTTAACGTTAACACCTAAAGTAGTGGCTTTATCTTTATCAATCGTTATTTGCAATTCCGGTTTATTGAATTTTAAATTAACATCAGCGCCAGCAAAAACAGGACTCCTATAAACTTCTTCCATAAATTTTGGAACTACATCTCTCAACTTATCGAAGTTAAAATTTTGGATAACAAACTGCACCGGTTGACCAAAACCGCCTGAACCAACTGCAATCGTTTGTGCTTGAATTGCAAAAGCTCTTCCTAAATTAAATTGAGAAAAGTTGCGTTGTAAATATTGAGCGATATCATTTTGTGAACGATGACGCTTGTCTGCATCTTTCAAATTGATATACATAAACGCTGAGTTAGCAGCACCTGAGCCAATAAATCCGGGCGAAGTAACACTAAGCACAATTTCTTGTTCCGGAATGGAATCGACAATAAAATCAGTTACATTATCGACATAATCTTGCATAGCTGTATAAGAAGTGCCTTCCGGTGCAGACATCATGACACGCAAAAAACCTCTATCTTCTAATGGAGCTAATTCCGATTGTAAGTTTTTCCCGATAAAATAAATTAACAAGAAAGACAATAAAATAATTGGAATAGACACCCAACGAACTTTCATAAAAGATTGTAATGTTTCTCTGTATCCATCATCTAAACCTTTGAAGAATGGCTCTGTTTTGCTATAGAACCAAGAATGTGTGTGCACGTCTTTTGCCATTAAAACATTTAAAACAGGCGTAAGTGTAAGTGATACGAATGCTGAAATTAATACAGCTCCGGCAACGACAATCCCAAATTCTTTAAACAACATCCCGACAAAACCTTGCATAAAGACAATGGGCAAGAATACAATTGCTAACGTAATTGATGTAGATACGACGGCAAAGAAAATCTCTTCTGAGCCTTCACGTGCCGCTTGCATTTTCGGCATTCCTAACTCCAATTTTTTGAAGATATTTTCTGTTACAACAATACCGTCGTCCACCACTAATCCGGTCGCTAATACGATTGCCAATAAGGTTAAGACGTTTATGGTGAATCCAAAAATATACATAATAAAGAATGCACCAATTAAAGAAACCGGAATGTCTATCAACGGGCGAATTGCCAATATCCAATCTCTAAAAAATAAGTAAATTATCAGAATTACTAATACGATAGAAATTAAGAGTGTTTCTTTTACTTCTGTAATAGAGTTTTTGATAAATACTGTATTATCTAATGCAATATTTAATTGAATATCTTTCGGAACTTCTTTTTTTATTTCTTCTAATCGTTTGTAAAATTCATTTGAGATGTCAATATAGTTTGCACCCGGTTGCGGCACCAAAGCAAGTGCCACCATTCCAATGCCTTGATTTTTTAAAGACGTTTCAAAATTTTCAGTTCCTAAAACGGCATGACCAACGTCTTTTAGCAATACTTTTTCGCCGTTGTCATTCTTCAAGATTAGATTATTATACTCTTGTTCTGTATTTATTCTTCCTAAGGTATTAACGGTTAATTCTGTTTCATTACCGGTTATTTTTCCTGAAGGTAATTCAACGTTTGTATTGTCAATTGCATTTTGAACATCTAATGCAGTTAAGCCGTAAGCTGTTAATTTATTGGGATAAAACCAAAGACGCATAGCGTATTTTTTTTGTCCCCAAACTTGAATACTACTTACGCCCGGTATTGTTTGAAGTCTTTGTTGTAATACGTTCACTGCATAATCTGTTAGTTCCAACACATTTCTGGATTTACTTTGAACTGTCATAGAAATTATAGCGCTGGAATTGGCATCTGCTTTGGAAACTACAGGCGCAGCATCAATATCTTGTGGTAATTGACGCGCTGCTTTAGATACTTTATCTCGCACATCATTGGCAGCAGTTTCCAAGTCGGCACCCAAATTAAATTCGACAGTTATATTTGATGATCCTTGATTACTGGATGAAGAAATCGTACGAATTCCTTGAACACTATTTATAGCTTCTTCTAATGGTTCCGTTATTTGAGATTCAATAATATCAGCATTTGCTCCGGTATAACTTGTTCTAACATTAATTACTGGTGGGTCGATGGATGGATACTCGCGGACACCTAAAAATGTATAACCAATAAAACCAAAAATAATAATGATGATATTGATAACTATGGCAAATACAGGTCGTTTTAAACTTATTGATGGTAAACCCATGATGATACTTTATCTATTTTTAAATTATTTGACAGTTGAGCTGCTTGAAATCTCAGAAATACGAACAGGCATTCCGGGTTTAGCTTGCAAAAGACCGGTTACCAAAACCGTATCTCCTAATTTTAGACCTTTTGTAATTTGAACTTCGTTTTCTGTTCGCTCGCCGATTTCCACTTCTACAAATTTCGCTTTGCTGCTATCTGTTATCACTACTTTTGTAAATCTATCGTCGGGAATTATGGCGCTGCTTGGTATCATTATAGAATTGGGTAATTCTTTTAATTTGATTCCAACTTGCACATACGCACCCGGAAACAATTTTGTGTTCGATGCTTGTATGCTTGTCCTAATTTTAAGGTTTCTGGTAAGTTCGTCAATTTGAGGTTCGATAGCAATTATAGTTGCATAGAAAGGCTCATCATTTCCGGCAACTGTACATTGCACTTTATCGCCCACATGAACAGAAGTTGCATATCTTTCAGGAACGGACATATCCATCTTTAAACTACTGACATCTTGCAACGTTGTTACGATTGTAGAAGTTGACACGTAAGCACCTAAACTGATATTTCGCAAACCTAATTTACCGCTAAAAGGTGCGCGCAATTCTGTTTTATCAATTTGAGCTTGTAAAATTTGTTGATCGGCTTTAATGTTATTCAGTGTATTTTCTGCAGCATCATATTCTGCTTGCGATACACCTTTTATTTTCAATAATTCGGCAAGTCTATCGTAATTACTTTGTGCAATTTTTTGTTGCGTATTTAATTTCAGCATTTGTGCTTTTAATTCGGCATCGTTTATTTTCATCAACAAAGTTCCTTTCGATACAAATGCACCTTCTTTAATATTCAAATACGTAACACGACCGGAAACTTCGGGTTGCAATTGAACAGCATCATGAGCTAATATGCTTCCATTAGCTGAAAGTGTGTTGGACAATTTAGAATATTCAACGACAAATCCTTTTGCTTCTAAACCAAATGAGCCTCTATGTCCGCTTGCTTGCATTTTTCCGGCCGTTGCTTTGCTTTTAGAATACTTTACATAAGCCAAACCTACAATTGCTAATAGAATTGCTAACCAAAAAATCAACTTACCTTTTTTCATAAATATTTATTATTCGTTTATTGAATGAATGAATCGTTGTATGGATTTTTTGAAAACACGATCTGCATTTTCATTACCGGATTTGATTTTATCAACCATACGCATAGAAATAAAACCATGTATTATTGAAATGAGATTATCACATAATTCTAAACTGAATTTAGTTGAGTTTTTAGCCATAATACTCAATTCTGAAAATGCTGAATTGTAATAATCTACAACCTTTTTTAAGTGAGATATATTTCTATTATCACAAACTGCTCCTTGTAAATTAAACATCACTTGATATTGTGCAGGATGTTCTTTAGCAAATTGCCACCAAACCAAAGCATATTGTAAAATTCTTTTTTCTGCATCTATATATTTCTTATCTACCAATTCAAACTGACTTATAATTTGTTTAAATCCATCAATTTTTATTTCAATTAAAAGTTGTTCTTTACTATCAAAGTATTGATAAATAAATGGAGCTGAATATCCAATGGCTGTGCAGATTTTACGTATCGTTACATTTTGCCAACCATCTTTTGCGGCAATCTCTTTGGCTGTCAACAAAATATGTTGTCGCATCTCCTCTTTTTTACGTTCCTTTCTTACTGCAATTTGCATTTTTGTTAACTTAGTTAGAATTTTTAACAAAGTTAGATGAAAAATTGTTTTCGAGAATCTGTGTTATACATTAATAAATTGTAATAATTTTTTCAGAGGAGAATTTTCTTGACTTCAAACAAATCGCAGTCTTACTTTTTAAAGAAATCGAGTTTTATTTCGAGTTTTTCCAAGCATAAACAAGAAGCACCATTTTGTCGTAATTTTTTACTCCATCTTTTACGCCCATAAATTTGAGATACAGATTATTTATGGCATCTCCAATTTTTGCCGTTTTAAATTGGTGTTCTTGGTAATAGGTTTTTATTTCATTCAAATCATATTGAATTAATTTTGGAGCTGTATCCAAAAGTTTATCATAAGACGATTTATTTCTTTCTTTTAAATCGGCAAGCAAATACAATAAATAATTTAATTCTCCGCAATATTGGTACGAAATATCTTTAGATTGAATGCAACTAACATACGCCAAAAAATTGCAATCAGCTTCTTGTGTAAAACCGTTGGCATGTGCCATTTCATGAATAAAATAAAAAGGTTTTCTGGAATAATAAACAGCATTATCGACACAACCTTCACCTGTAAATGGAATATAGATACCACCAATTCCAAAGACCATTAGAAAATCATTCGGCACAAAATAAGCATTCAAATTGCTACTAAACGGATAGTTAAATTGATGCAAAGTAGAATCCAAAGCACTTTGGCATTTATTATCAATATTATTAATAAAAATTATTTGTGGAATTGAACCACTATCGCTTTTAATTGATTTTCTTAAAGTAGATAAATTCTGAATAGTGGCTTCCGTTTCTTGAATTAATTGTTCATTACTTAATGGCTTTATAGAAAGTTTTAATTTGTCTTCCAAAGGAATTCTGCCATAGTTAAAACCCCAAAGTAGAAAAAACAAACTCAGCATAAAGCCAAAAAAAGAAAACAAAGTAAAGCACCTTTGAAGAAACGGCTTGGGTTTCTCTTTGAAAAAATGTAAAAACCAGCGAATAGCTAAAATCAACATCAATGTCAGAAAAAGTATAAAGACCGGAAATGGAATTAGCTGACCTAAACCATCCAACAATTTTCTGACTAAAATAAAAAAGGAAGAAGCATAATATTGTTCCCAAAAAGAAGCCGGCACGCTATACAACAATACAATGCAAAGCAATGCAAGCAATATCCATTTCCATTTCCTTATTGATGGAATCATTGTCGCAAGATAAGCATTTGAAATGAGTATTTTAAGCCTGAAATCAATAGCTTTCTCTATCAAAAGCATAAAAACACACATTTTATTCGGTTTAAAATGGATTATTATAAATCACATTTTTAGTGTACTTTTGTAGTAAAGTAATTGTTTCAAGCAGTTGTATTAATTAAATGAAATACAACGTAAATTATATATAAAAATGGGTTGTAATGGATGTGGAACCGATAGCGGAACGCCTATTGGTTGTAAAAATAACGGACATTGTGCTACTGGCGGATGTTCAAAATTAGAAGTACACGATTGGCTCAGCGATATTACGGCTGACCCTTTTTCCAAATATAATATTCACGAAGTGAGCTTTAAAAATGGCTCGCGTAAAGCATTTTACATTAACAATAAACGTTTCGATGTATTTACCGGTGATTTCGTAATCGTGGAAGCGGCACAAGGATACGACTTAGGTCAAGTTACTTTAAGTGGAGAATTAGTGCGCTTGCAAATGAAGAAAAAGCGTGTGAAAGAAAACAGCGAAACTCTGCCATCCATTTTGCGCATTGCCAAAGACAGCGAATTGGATTTAATGGAACAAGCGCGCAGTAAAGAAAAAGAAACGATGTTGAAAGCTCGCGTGTTAGCACGTAATCTTGGATTAGATATGAAATTGGGCGACGTACAATTTCAAGCTGATGGAAAAAAGGCTACTTTCTATTATACAGCAAACGGTCGTGTGGATTTTAGAGAATTGATTAAAGTTTTAGCCTCAGAATTTAAGGTAAAAATAGAAATGCGTCAAATTGGAGCGCGACAAGAAGCCGGCATTGTTGGAGGCATCGGTTCTTGCGGAAGAGAACTTTGTTGTTCTTCTTGGTTGACAAGTTTTAAATCGGTCAATACAACTGCTGCGCGATATCAAAATTTATCTATTAACCAAACAAAATTGAGCGGTCAATGTGGTCGTTTAAAATGTTGTTTAAATTACGAATTAGACACCTATTTAGATGCTTTGCGTTTTGTTCCTGAAAAAGCAGATTTTTTGCAGTTTGAATCAGGTGATGCCAAGCTTATGAAAACCGATGTGCTTAAAGGTTATATGTATTATACTTTGAAAAATTCGGGTACATTTTATCCTTTTACTTTTGAAAATGTGAAATTGATTTTGGAGATGAACAGCAACGGAAAAAAACCGGCTGACATAAACGATTTAGCTGAAGTAGAAGAAAAGAATGAAGAAGATAATATCGAATTTGCAGATGTTGTTGGACAAATTACTTTATCGAGTTTAGATAGAAAAAGTAGAAAACATCATCCAAATAAACATAAGAATCAACAACAAAAAAAAACAGACTCAAATCAACAAGCATCTTCCAAAAAACCTGCTGCTCAAAAACAAAATAATAGAAGATTCAAAAATAGAAATCAGCAAAACAGAAATAATAATTCCGGCAACGCTGATAATAAATAAGCACTATTTATGTTTGTAAGAAACGAATACTTTCTGCAATTAATTGTTTAGATGCAGTTGGCAATTCAGCATTATTCCAAGGATGTTTTCCGCTAAATGTATGATCAGCATTTTCTATAATTAATAATTGACTTTGTTCATTTTGTTGGTGTAATATTTTCGCACAAGCTACCGAAACAGACGTATCGTTTTCGCCATGCACAATCAACCAAGGAATATTAATCTTCTTTGCAGCTTCGGCAATTTCCAAACGATGTTTATGTAATAAAAAATCTTCATAAATTTGAACATGCATAGGCATATTTTGATTCGTTCTACCATTCAAAATATAGATATACTTTTCTTTTCTCCAATTATCAATATTTTGATGTTTGAAAAAATCTTCAAAATCTTTTACACTTGCCCAAGTAATTAATCTTTTAATGCGTTTATCTTCAAAAGCTTTTAGAATGGCAATGCCACCACCACGACTATGTCCAATTAAATTTAGTTGTTGTTTGTTGCCTGAAAATTGTTCAATAGTATCTTCCACAAAATCAATTACAAATCCTAAATCATTTAATTCTTTTGAAAAATTATTTTCTGAAAAAGCAGCTAAATCAGCAAAATCTGTCGGTTGATTAATTGTAGTACCATTATGTGAGAAATTAAACTTCACAAAAACAAAACCTTGTTGGGCAAATGCTTGAGCAATTTCATCGAAATGACCCCAATTTTTAAAACCTTTAAATCCATGACAAAATAGTATTACAGGTTGCAACTTATCTGATTTCTTGAATGTTATATCAATCAAAATTATTTTGTCATTTGAACCTTTTATTTGATGAGATATTGTTTGCATAGTTTAAGTTGTATGTTGTATATTGTAAAATATTATGTTCTATTTTCTTCAAAAATAATAAATCGGAGTGAGTAATAGTATTGATAATATTAAAGCACCAATCGAACACGAATTAGAGTTGTTTGAACAAAAATTCAGAGATGTGATGCGTAGTAATGTCGGCTTGTTAGATAAAGTCAATTATTATATTTATCAACGCAAAGGAAAACAAATCCGACCGATGCTTATTTTTTTGGCAGCCAAAATGTGTGGCAATGTAACCGAAGCAACACATGTTGGTGCTTCATTGATTGAGCTTTTACATACAGCCACATTAGTTCATGATGATGTGGTTGATGACTCGTATGAACGTCGTGGATTTTTTTCTATTAATGCTATTTGGAAAAATAAAATTGCTGTTTTAGTTGGCGATTATTTTTTATCGAAAGGTTTATTATTGGCTTTAGATACCAAAAACTACAATTTGCTACATATTACTTCTGATGCTATTAAACGCATGAGTGAAGGCGAATTGCTGCAAATGGAAAAAGCCAGAAGATTGGATATTGACGAAAGCATCTATTTTGAAATTATTAGAAATAAAACAGCTTCACTAATTGCCGCTGCTTGTGAAGTTGGTGCAGCATCAACAACAGACAACAAAGAATTGATAGAAAAAATGCGTCTTTTAGGCGAATATATTGGCATTGCTTTTCAAATCAAAGATGATTTATTTGACTATGGCGAAGCCGACATCGGGAAACCGCGTGGCATCGATATCAAAGAAAGAAAAATGACGTTGCCTTTAATTTATACGCTGAACAATTGTTCTAAAGATGAAAAAAAATGGATTATCAATACCATAAAAAATAAGAATGAAGATAAAGAAGAAGTGCAGAAATTGATTAAATTTATTATTGATAAAGGTGGAATTGAATACACGCAACAGAAAATGAATAACTATAAATCAAAAGCTTTTGATGTATTAAATACGATTGAACCATCAGAAGCAAAAAACAGTCTTGTAGAGTTGATTAATTTCATTACGGAACGAAATTATTAAAATGTCTATTGCAGAACAAACGCCCAACAATAAAGAAAAAATCTTAATTCAAACTATAACGCTTTTGGTGGGCTTGATTTTATTATCCACTAAATTTTATGCTTATTTTATTACCAACTCCAATGCTATTTTAACTGATGCTTTAGAAAGTATCGTCAACATTATTGCTGGCGGTTTTGGTTTGTATAGTTTATATTTAGCAGCCAAACCCAACGATCAAGATCATCCTTACGGACATGGAAAAATAGAATTTATTTCTGCCAGCATCGAAGGCTCACTCATAGCCGCAACGGGTTTTGTTATGATAATAAAATCGAGTTATAATTTCTTTGTTCCAAAACAAATCCATCATTTAGATATCGGCTTATACTTAATTGTAATTTCAGGCTGTATTAATTTCATTCTTGGATACTTTGCACAACGAAGTGGTAAAAAAAACAGTTCGTTAACTTTAGTTGCCAGCGGCCAACATTTAAAAACAGATGCTTACACCTCAATAGGTTTATTAATAGGTTTAGGCATCGTATTAATTACCAAAATATTTTGGTTAGATAATGTTATAGCCATCATTATTGGTTTAATAATTATTTACAGCGGATATAAAATATTAAAACGTTCTGTTGCCGGAATAATGGATGAAGCCGACTTTGCCCTTTTAGAAAAAGTAGTGAAGCAACTCAATGCTAACCGAAGAGAAAACTGGATTGACATTCATAATTTACGCATCATAAAATTTGGAGAGAAAATTCATATTGATTGTCATACTACCATTCCTTGGTACTTCAATGCTATTGAAATCCATGACGAACTCAAACTTGTAGAATATAACATTAAAGAAATTATTCCCAATAATTTGGAAACATTTATTCACGCCGACCCATGTGTTCCTGAGTCTTGCAAAAGTTGTTACAAAGTAAATTGTGCGGAAAGAAGATTTCCGTTTGAACATAAAATTGAATGGACATTAGAGAATGTAATGAAAAACGAAAAACATCATCTTTAATATAAACTAAGTGTTGTTTGTTTATTTCTATTTTTTCGTTATTTGTTCAATAGAAGTTTTTATTATCTCTACTGCTGCTTTAATTTGATTTTCGTTTATCACTAATGGTGGCGCAAATCTAATAATATTGCCGTGCGTTGGTTTTGCCAACAATCCGTTATCGCGCATTTTTAAACATAAATTCCAAGCAATTTCACCATCTGTATTCCAAAGATGTTCAGTTTCTTTGCCGTCTTTTATTACTAAAGCATTCAACAAACCTTTACCTCTAACTTTTTCAATAATTGGATGTTGAATTTGATTCAATCCTGCACGAAACAACTCGCCCATTTTAGCGGCATTATCGGCTAATTTTTCTTCAACAATTACTTTCAAACTTTCAATAGCTACAGCGCATGCCAATGGATTGCCACCAAATGTTGAACCATGCTCACCAGGTTTAATACACAACATAATTTCATCTCGACACAACACTGCACTCACCGGCATTGTACCGCCACTTAAGGCTTTTCCTAAAATTAAAATATCCGGTTTTACTTCTGCATAATCGCATGCCATCATTTTGCCTGTACGAGCAATTCCTGTTTGCACTTCATCAGCAATAAACAACACATTATGTTTAGAACACAAGGCACGCACTTGTTTGATATAATCTTCATCCGGCACTACAACGCCTGCTTCACCTTGAATAGGTTCTACCATAAATGCAGCCACGTTTTTATCTTGTAAATTCGCTTCTAATGCTGAAATATCGTTATAAGGAATTTTTACAATTCCCGGAACAAACGGACCAAAACCTCCATAAGAAGATACATCTGTAGAGGAAGAAACCGCAGCAATTGAACGTCCCCAAAAATTACCATCACAAACAATAATAACAGCTTTATTTTCTTCTATACCTTTTACATCATAACCCCAACGACGAGCCAATTTAAAGGCTGTTTCACAAGCTTCAACGCCTGCATTCATCGGCAACACTTTATCGTATCCTAAAAGTGATGTAATATATTCGGCATAAACGCCTAATAAATTATTGTGAAAAGCTCTGGAAGTCAAAGTCAAAACCTCAGCTTGTTCTTGCATGGTTTTTATAATTCTTGGATGACAATGTCCTTGGTTGACCGCAGAATAAGCTGATAAAAAATCAAGGTATTGTTTACCTTCAACATCCCAAACATGAACACCTTTTCCTTTTGCTAAAACCACCGGTAACGGATGATAATTATGTGCGCCAAATTTTTCTTCTAAAGCAATCAGTTCTTTTGAGGATAAGGTAGTCATACAATTATTTTTAGATATTCAAATATACAAAATAAAAAGGACTTCCGAAAGTTGTTATAACAACAAATTAAGAAAAAGAAGATAATTCGCTTATCTCAATAACATAAAAAATGATTGAATTCTTATTTCTTAACTTATAGATGTTTACTTTTGTGATGTTGATTTATTTTTAAAATAATCGTTATGCAAATTCAATATTCTCTCTCCTTTCCTGCTCCTCATACGCATTATGTTGAAGTTACTATGTCGATAAAACAAATTACTCAAGATGCATTACAATTAAAAATGCCGGTTTGGACGCCGGGCAGTTATTTAATACGCGAGTTTCAAAAAAATATAGATTTTGTAGAAGTTACATACAACAATAATACAACTCAACGAGTTCAAAAAACAAACAAAAATACTTGGATAGTTGACACTAAAAACCAAAGTGAAATAAACATAAACTATAAAATTTATTGTTTTGAATATTCTGTTCGTACAAATTTTGTGGATGATAATCATGCTTTAATTAATGGAGCAGCCACTTACTTATATGTTGTAGGAGAAGAAGAATCTTCTGTTGAAGTATCTATAAATCCTCACTCAACTTGGCAAAATATTTCTACTTCATTAAACACAAAAGAAAACAACAAATGGATAAGAACAGCAGCAAATCTTGATGAACTAGTGGATTCACCGATTGAAATCGGAAATCATATTTCATATTTTTTTGAAGTTGAAAATGTACACCACGAAATTGCAATGTATGGAAAAAGCAATTGCGATATCGAAAAACTAATCGCCGATTTAAAGTCTATAATTGAAGAAGAAATAAAAATTTTTGGTGCACATCCTTGTTCTAACTATGTTTTTATCATTCACAATACCAATAATAGTTATGGTGGTTTAGAACATAAAAACTCTTCTGTAAACCACGTTACACGTTGGAGTTATGACGATGAAAATTACCAAAAAGCAATCAGCCTTTTAGCACACGAATATTTTCATTTATGGAATGTAAAACGCATACGTCCGACAACATTAATTCCATATAATTACGAAGTTGAAAATTACACAGATACACTTTGGTTTTTTGAAGGTGTAACCAGTTATTATGACGATTACATTTGCTATAGAGCCGGCGTTACATCATTAAGAAATTATCTATCTATTGTAGAAAATAATTTAGAAGATGCACTTAATACAGCAGGTGCTGACACACAAACTTTAGCTGAATCGAGTTTTGATACTTGGTTAAAATACTACAGAAGAGACGAACATTCTAACAATGCACAAATTAGTTATTATAAACAAGGAGCAATTGTTGCCATGCTATTCGATTTTATTATTATTAAAGAAACAAATGGCGAAAAATGCTTAGATGATGTTATGCAATCGCTTTATTCTGATTATTTACAAAATCCGAATGAAGGTATTGATGAAGCAAAACTCATTCGTGTTTTTACTTCAGTAAGTGGAATCGACTTCGCTCCTATTTACCATAAATTTATTCATACAACTGCAACAATTAAACCAGCAGCTTATTTCAATGCCTTAGATTTAAATTTAAATAGTTTTTCACCGGATAATTCTATCCACTTAGGAATGAAAACAAAATGGGAAAACGGCAGAATAATTGTAACAGAATTAGATAAAAATTATGGTGCATATCAAAGTGGTATCAACGTTAATGACGAAATAATTGCTATTGATAATTTTCGCACTGACAAAGATTACAAAAAATTATTTGAAGGAAAATCTTTAAATCATTCAATAACATTTTTACTTTCACGAAACGGTATTATAAAAACAATTGATGTCAAATTAAGCGAAGACAAACGCAAAAAATATTCAATCACTCAAAATTCAAATAAAAAAGATTTCACAGATAAATATATTTTAAAGTGGCTCGGACAAATTCTCTAAAAAGATTCACAATTCTTTAAAGATTTTTCTGCGACTTACTATCAATCTATTTATCTTCGTATTAAAAACATAAACGTACGTTTATTAAATATTCTAACCATAAAATAACTCCAATGAAAAAGTTAAACTTATTGCTTGTGATTATATGTTGCTATATAAGCTCGCAAGCACAAAATTTCTTAGGTAGCCATTTCTCAACCAGAGATGCCATCTTGAGTAACAACATTAATCCCGCAGCCGGTATTGCCGGAGAAATGAAGTGGCAAGCCAACTTAATTGGGTTTAATACTGAAGTGGGCAATAATTATTTCTTCATAAAAGGAAAACTAAAAGGCATAGCCAAAGATTTTGATAAAGATAAATATGTTGGTCAAAATTTAGATGGCAAAAGAAAAGAAGCACACGTGAATTTAGGTATCAATGGACCAGGTGCATTTATTCGAATTAAAGAAAAAAACGCATTGTTTTTTGGTGTCCGAGGTCGAGCTGTTGCAACCGTTAATGACATTAACCAAGATTTCGTGTATTCGATGTATAATCATTTTGAAGATATTTTACAATGGTTGCCTAATTTTGATGATGAGCGTGCAACGGCTGCCGTAAATGTTTATTCAGAAATTTATGCCGGATATGCGCGTAGTTTTAATTTCGGAGAACGACATGCCTTACACATTGGCGTTACAGGAAAAATGACTTCTAATATTTTCAATGCTCAATTTGAAGCCAATGATATTGACTTTAAAAAAGTTTATACAAGTGCAACAGATAGCTTTATCAATGTCGGCGATTCTAAATTTAACTTAGCTGTTTCTAATACTATTGATGATGGTTTCCATTACAAATTTGGCATTAATGGTTTTGGCGTTGATGTTGGATTGATTTATGAATACAAAGTAAAAGACAGCAAGGAACATTTTGTAATGGTTGGTGCTTCTGTAAATGATATCGGATTTAATAAATATACTTTAGGAAAAAACAGCCGTAGTTTTGTTGGGAACGGAAAAAATATTCCGGCAGAACATTTAGTGGATGGCTCCGGAGAAACTATCAACATTGATGCAGTTCTTGATTCTTTAGGCACTAAAACGATTCCAACAGGAACACGTAAAATTAAACTTCCTATGAGCTTGAATATCTTTGCCGATTTCAGGGTGGTAAAGATGTTTTACATAAATGCAAATTTCCAATTCAATCCATACACCTTTAAACGCGGAACGGCAATTGCTAATTTACCAATTGACATTACAGTTACGCCTCGATTTGAACACAGAATAGTTGCTGTATATCTTCCAATTAACTACAATCAATATAGCGGATTTAATATGGGCGTTGGGATGCGTGTTGGACAAGTTACTTTAGGGAGTAGCAGTATTATTACTTCATTCGCCAAAAAGAAATTCTCCGGTGTTGATTTCTACCTAAATGTTGCATTCGGCAAGTCTGACAAAATGAAAAAGAAGAAAAATAAATCTTCTAAAGAAGATAAAAATGCAGAAAAAACATCAGCATTATTTTAGCATTTTTTAATAGAATTTTAAAAATCATCTTTTGCAATTCTTTTAATTGCTACCTAATTTTGTAGGAGATTGTATTCTTTAATAAATCTTTATTTAAGGTACAATCTATTGAACATTGGCATATTCTTTGCGTTTGTACTAATTAAAAAAAGGATTTAAAAGAATGAATAAAATAGTAGCAGTTATTACCTTATTGATTATGATGGGACAAACCTTTGCTGAAAATAATTGGAAGCTAGAGAAGAATGAAAATGGCATCAAAATATGGAATAGGAAAAAAGAAAATTCAGCTTTAAAAGAATTTAAAGCCATAATGATATTAAATACAACGCCTGAAAATTTAATTAATTTCTTTAAAAATACCACACTTTACGACAAATGGATGTATAAAGTTGACGATGGAAGTGTAAAAGTAATTAAACGCATTAACAGTGATGATTATTATACATACATGACCATTTCTGCTCCACTTATAAAAACGAGAGAAACCATTACACACATGGTTTTTCATTCAAAAGATGATGAAGGAAATACCACTATCACCTTAGATGGTGCACCTACTTTATTGCCTAAAAACAATAATTATGTTCGTATTAATGATACAAAAGGATATTTCAAAATTATTCCTATTGGAAATGGGAAAGTAGAATTAGTACATCAGGCGTGGGCTTCACCGGGCGGAAGTATTCCGGATTTCTTAGCGAATATATCTTCCGTTGATTGCCCGTATTATATGTTTACAAAGATTAAATCGCTGCTTTAATTTGCCATCCCATTTTTTCTAAATCTTCCCAAAATTTAGGATAAGATTTTGTTACTACTTCCGGTTCTTCAATAAGTAACTCACCTACTCGTAGTGCTAATGGAGCAATCGACATCGCCATTCTATGATCTTCATAGGTTTTAATAGATGGAAATATATTTTCAACGTTTTTGTTCTTCAAAATATGAAGATGCCAAAGATTAGTTTCTATCTCTTTTAATGAAGCTAATTGTAGCTTTTGCAATTCTGCGTCTAAGGCAGCAATTCTATCCGTTTCTTTAATTCGAAGTGTCTGTAATCCACGACAATCCATTTCAATTCCTAATGCTGCGCAAAAAGCAATTACGGTTTGTGCTAAATCCGGACATTCAATAAAATCAAATTCAAAATGTTTGAAATTAGGAATGCTTTCTTTCTTTAGTAAAATTTTATTTTCAGAATAAGTTGTTGTAATGCCAAAATTCTTAGCAATCGTTGCAATTACAGAATCACCTTGTAAGGCTTTATCGTTCAACCCTTTTAATTCTAACGTAGCTTGTTCTGCTAAAATAGCCATTGCGTAAAAGTAAGATGCGGCACTCCAATCAGCTTCCACAAAAAATGGTTTTGGAGTGTAATTGGAATTTCCTTTAACTACAATTTTATTATTTTCAAAAGTAGATTGAACACCAAAATACTCCATTATCTTAAGTGTCATTTTAATGTAAGGAACGGAAACTATTGTTCCAATTAATTCCATTTCTATGCCATCTTCTAAAGTTGGTGCAATCAACAAAAGCGCAGTAATATATTGAGAAGAAGTATTTGCCGGCAAAGCAATTTTCCCACCTTTTAGTTTTTTACCTTTTATGCGCAACGGAGGAAATCCTTCTTGGTTTTCATAAGCAATGTCTGCTCCTAAACTATTTAATGCGTCCACTAATATTTTAATTGGGCGCTGTTGCATTCTTTCACTTCCTGTAAGTACTACTTCTCTTCCTTCTTGTGTGGCTAAAAATGCGGTTAAAAACCTGAAAGTTGTACCACCTGCTCCGGCATCTAAAACAGATTCTTTAGAATTTAGAATGCGCTGTAAGAAAATGGTATCATCTGCATTCGACAAATTTTCTATCGGGATTTGAAAACCACAAAGTGCATTTATAATTAAAACTCTATTGCTAATACTTTTAGAGCCATTTAATTGGATAGTCGCATTTATCGATTTTGAAATTGAAGCTTGTACACTATAAATGCGCATAGAAAATAGAAAGAAATGAAATGTATAACTAAAGGAAAATCTTATTGAAACTCATTGCGTTTTTTTACCCAAATATAAGCTACTCCAGCAACTAACAATATCGGAATACAAAGTAAATATTCGATGCCGCCATTTATACTCTTTGCATATTGAGATGTTTGCACTGAGCCTTTACACATCGCACATTGAGCTTGAGTTGTAAATGAAATACAACATAAAATTATCGAAAAAAGTAGCGGTAAAATTTTATAATGTCTCATATTGTAAATATAAACAACTTTAATCAGTATTGAATGAATTTATAGTTAATAATAAGGTGAAATCATCAAATAAACAATTACACCTGAGATGCTTACGTACCACCACAATGGAAATGTAATTCTGGCTATTTTTTTATGTTTTGGAAATTCAGCAATCAACGCTCTATAAGCAGTTAATAAGACAAACGGCAGAATGATTCCGGCTAAAATTATATGCGTTATTAAAACGAAATAATAAAAATATTTGATGTTGCCTGCATCTTTAGGATAAGCAGTAGAATCTGTAAGTAAATGATGTAACACATAACTTATCAAAAATAAAGATGATAGGATGATTGCCGAAAACATTACTTTTCTGTGTGCATCGAATTTCTTTTGTTTTGCAAAGAAAACACCAAGTGGCAATAATATAGAAACGATAGAATTTATTACGGCATTAATAGTTGCAAAAATATGCGCATTAAAATTTTGATTTACTTCAATTTTCACACGCGCTAATGCAGTAATCGACAAAAAAATTATCAATGAAAAAACAGCAATTATGCTATATGCAACTTTATCATTCTTCTTGATTAACGGTTGAAATACGTTTTTTTCCATTAGTAGAATAATTTTTAGAAAGCAAAGAAATTAAAATGATGATACAAAACAATAGAACATTGAAGTATGCAAAATGTTCAATTATTTTTTTACTTTTTTCTTAGGAGCTATATAGCTAACTAATAACATTTGGATGTCTTTTATCATTTGGTTTACAGAAGCTTTGTCTGTTCCGTCGTAATAGCCACGAATTCTTCGTTCTTTATCAACTAAGACAAAATGATTATCGTGAATAAAATCCTGTGGGCCACCATCGCCTTTATCCGCCGTAATAAAATAACCATATCGTGCTTGATGATACAATGCTTTTTTATCGCCAGTCAACAAATGCCACATTTTAGAGTTAATATCATTCTCTACTGAATAATTAAATAATTGCTGAACAGAATCTGTTTCCGGATCAACTGTATGTGAAAGGATAAGCACATCTCTATCATTGACGAAATGATCTTGAATCATGCGCAAATTAGCTGTCATATCAATGCAAATACTTTTACAAGTAGTAAAGAAAAAGTCAACCACCGTAACTTTTCCATTCATGCTATCTTGCGTGATTGTTATACCGTTTTGATTAGTAAAAGAAAAATCCGGAACCTTGAAATAAGCAGTATCTACAATATCTTTTCCATTTTTATCTTTAGAAGGAAAAGGTTCTTTCGGTCCATAAATCGGAAGACAAGTTTGAGTGCTTAGTTCAGGTCTATGATGATCGAAATAATCAAATAGAATAAAACAAACTAACGGAATTGCAATGACAATAATTAATGCAATCGTGCAACCGTTCTTGTTTTTTTCACTCAAAAGAAATCGTTATTTGGGGAAATTAAGATGATTCCAATAATTACCTTCAATAGCTAATGCAATAATTGCCCAAAGCAAGAACATAATTGGAACAGCAAATGACAAGATAAATGCTCTCTTTTCATATTTTAAGTGCATAAATTCACCAACAATAAAGAATGCTTTTGAAAAACTTGCAATTACATAGAATGTATTTACCAAAATTTTAGGTAACATATGACCTAATGTAAGTGCAAATATTACTTCTCCTACCGTTACAACTGCTAATATTATTGTAGCTCTCCAAACGGCACTTACCGCTGATTTATATTGCTCATCTGACATGTGACCTGCTGCCATAATCTATATTTTTATAGGTTTTAAATTAAATTTTAAAAATTACATTAAGTAGAATGCCATGAATACGAATACCCAAACTAAATCTACAAAGTGCCAATAAAGACCAACTTTTTCAATCATTTCATAGTGTCCTCTACGTTGGAATTTTCCATTTAATGTAGAGAAAAACGCCCATACATTTATACAAACTCCTGTAAACACGTGAAATCCGTGGAAACCTGTAATACCAAAGAACAAAGCACCAAAAGCAACTGGTCCCGGCGATAGAAGCATTTTTTCATGAACTAAATGAGTTAATCCGTTAGCATCCGGACCAAATGGGTTATAAAATGGACGTAATCCTTCTTGAATTAAATGAGTCCATTCCCAAGCTTGGCAGCCTAAGAAAAATAAACCACCTAATATTCCGCCCAACATCCACAATGCTACCCCTTTTTGATTCATTCTATGTCCTTCTTGTACTGCGCGAACTACAGCAACTGAACTTAAGATTAAAACAAATGTCATTACGGATACAAATCCTAATGGAACATTTGCTTCACCCATAAATGGGAAAGATTTAAAAACGTAGTTTGGATTTGGCCACCATGGTTGTCCTAAACGAATTGCTGCATAAGAAAATAAAAATGCGGAAAACGTAAAGGCATCTGACAATAGGAAATACCACATCATCGTTTTACCGTAGCTTATACCGAATACCGTTTTTTCGCCACCTTCTCCATTATCTGGCGTTGGTACGTGGTTGTGCAATTCTGTTTGTTGTTCTTGTATGTCTAATACTTCTGCCATTACAAAGTAATTTTTAATATTATAAATTAAAGCTTAAAAAGATGTATAAATATAACCAAAGAATTCCCATGAAATGCCAAAATAAAGTCAGCAAATCAGTTCTTATTGCCAATAATCCTTTCTCGTTTGATTCTAATTTATGTACGATATTAGAATCTGTAGGTTTTTTCAATAAAAATAGAGAATGAAAAAATGCTATAGTTAAGAATAAAACTGCAACACTAACGTGCAATGCATGCACAAATGTTATCACTAAAAAGTACGGACCTGCCGGGTTTGGATTAAAAGAAAGATAAACTCCTAAATCATTTAATTGTTTCCAGCCTTCAATTTGACAAACACAAAATAAACTACCTAAAACCAGCGTCAAAAATAAGCCAATCGTAGTTAATTTCATATTTCCTCTTTTATTAGCAATATGTGCTATTTGTAAGAAAATACTACTTGTGATGATCAAAATGGTAGAAAGAATAAAAATTTTAGGAATGCCAAATGAAGTCCAAGCACCACCTCTACCTTTTTGTACAATAAATGCACTTGTAAATCCGGCAAATATCATTGAAGTCGTAACAATAAATAAGTACATCGTGAAACGATGTGCACCTTGTGTATTGTTTTTATATTTTATTGCTGTACTGCTCATATTTTATATTTTATCGATTACAAAAGCAATAAACACAATTGGAATATAGAAAAAAGAGGCAAACATTAATTTCTTGGCGCTTTTATCATTCACATCTATAGATAATTGAATGCCTTGAATTAAGAAAACCAAGCCTGCAATTAATGCAATAATTAAAGATACCCAGCCAGTAATTCCCAACGCAAACGGTAACGCGCTAATAAATACTAAACATACTAGATAAGGAATATTTTGTAAGGCTGCGGTTCTATCTTTCCCACCTGAAGTTGGTAAAAGATAATATCCTGCTTTTTTATAATCTTCGTGTAACAACCAAGCAATAGCCCAAAAATGTGGCATTTGCCAGAAGAACTGAATAGCAAATAAAGTAATTCCGCCAATACCAATAGAGCCGGTAGCTGCAGTCCAACCAATTAATAATGGCATAGAACCAGGAATAGCGCCTATAAATACAGCAATTGGACTAATTTTCTTAAATGGTGTATATATAAAAGCATAAGAAATTAAAGCTAAAGCACCTAAGAAACCGCTAATTGGATTAAAACATACACCCAAGATAATTATTCCTGCAACGCCACTCACTCCGGCAATTAAATATGCTTCTATCAGCTTCATTCTTCCGGAAGGCAAAGGTCTGTTTTGGGTTCTTGACATCAATTTATCAATGTCTTTTTCCAAAATTTGATTAAAAGTATTGGAAGATGCAGTAACCAAAAAACCTCCTAATGAAAGTAAAAGTACATTTATAAAGTTGACATCTAAAGTTGAAGGAATAGCCAATAAATATGCCATTACTGCAGAAAAAACTACCAAAGTTGAAAGTCGAAATTTAGTTAATAACATAACATCTTTCAACTTCAGCACAATTGGGTTGCCTTCTAAAGTATTGTCTATATGTATAGTTTCGTTTCTCAACTTAAAAGAAATTAATGTTTTTCATTTTTTTCTGCTTCCGTCAATGGAACTGTTTGTGGAATAAAGTCTGTTTCGCTGTCAGCAAATTTGCTATAATCATAAGGCCAACGATGTACTTCCGGTAATTCACCAGGCCAGTTACCATGTAAGTTACCCATAGGCGCATCCCACTCTAATGTATTTGCTTTCCAAGGATTTTGTGTTGCTTTTTTACCTTTGAAAATACTCCAAACATAATTAATTAAGAAAATAAATTGTGCTAAGAATACAACGATTGCTGCAATACTGATTACTTTATTTAAATCATCGTATTGAGCAAATGCTTCAAACTCATTAAATGTATAATATCTTCTTGGTACACCAGCCATTCCTAAGAAGTGCATTGGCCAAAATATTACATAAGCACCTATAAAAGTTATCGTAAAATGTATAAATCCTAAAGTTTCATTCATCATTCTTCCGTACATACGTGGGAACCAATGATAGATACCTGCAAACATACCAAAGAATGCAGCAACACCCATTACTATATGGAAATGCGCAACTACGAAATAGGTATCATGCAATTGGATATCGATAGTTGAATTACCTAACCAAATCCCTGTTAAACCGCCTGAAATAAATAGAGATACAAAACCAATACAAAATAATGTTGGTGTATTTATCCTAATATTACCTCGCCAAAGTGTAGTTATCCAGTTGAATACTTTGATAGCAGAAGGAATTGCAATTAATAAAGTAAATAAAGTAAACAAGGAGCCTAAGAATGGATTCATTCCGGACAAGAACATATGATGCGCCCAAACTAAGAAACTCAATACTGTAATACCTAATAAGGAGAAAATCATAGCTTGATATCCGAAGATTGGTTTACGAGATTGTACTGCTAAAACTTCAGAAACAATACCCATTGCCGGTAAGATTACGATATAAACTTCAGGGTGACCTAAGAACCAAAACAAGTGTTGGAATAAAATTGGTGAACCACCTGCAAACGGTAATGCTTTTCCACCTATAACAATATTAGAAAGATAGAAACTAGTTCCTAATCCTCTATCAAAAATAAGTAATACTACACAAGATACTAATACAGGGAAAGACAAAATACCTACTATAGCAGTGAACAAAATTGCCCAAACTGTCAATGGTAATTTAAACATTGTCATACCTTTTGTACGCATGTTTAAGATGGTAGATACATAGTTCAAACCTCCTAACAAAGTGGAAACTACAAACAATACGACTGCAATTAACCAGAAAGTCATCCCGTCACCTGAGCCCGGCGACGCTTGTGGTAATGCACTCAGCGGAGGATAAATTGTCCAACCAGCAGATGCTGCTCCTGAAGATAAAAATAAAGAGGAGAACATCACGATACTAGCTGCCACAAAGAACCAAAACGAAAGTGCGTTCATCAAAGGAGAAGCCATATCTCTTGCGCCAATTTGCAATGGAACTAAAAGGTTTGCAAAAGTTCCACTTAAACTAGCTGTTAATACAAAGAATACCATTATAGTTCCGTGCATGGTAACTAAAGAATAATAGGCTTCAGGATTTAATTTTCCATCTGTAAACCAAGAAGAAAATATTCTTTCTAAAATTGGGAAAGTTTCGTCCGGCCAACCTAACTGAACTCTAAACAAGACAGAAAGTCCGCCACCTACAATAGCCCAAAGCATGCCTAAAGTAAGGAATTGCTTACCAATTGTTTTGTGATCTAAGCTGAATATATATTTGGAGATGAAAGTTTCCGTATGATGATGTCCTCCACCATGTGCCTGATGTTGAGCATGTTCATCTACATGAGATTCGATGGATGTTGAAGTTTGCATATACTTAAATTTTAAACTTTAAACTTTATATTTTGTAACGTGTTCTCTATTTTTTTTCTTCTGTACTTGAATGTGTTGCAGCAGTGTTATGGTGCAAACTTTGCTTAAGTTCAGAAGCCGGTGTAGCTAATTTAAAACTACCATCCTCAATTGCTGGTTGTACAATCCATCTATAATAAGATTTTTGTTCTCTAAACCATTTATCGAATTCTTCTTGAGTTACTACTCTAACTTTTTTCTGCATATTATAATGACCAGAACCACATAATTTATTACAAGCCACAAAATAATCGAACTTTGGATTGTTTAATTTTTTTCTCATTTCCTCAGTTGTAATCGTTGGTCTAAACCATAAATGTGTCGGAACACCGGGAACAGCAGACATCATTAATCTAAAGTGAGGTAAAAAGAAATTGTGAATCACATCTAAGGCACCAATATTAATCGAAATTGGTTTATTAACAGGCAATACGATTTCATCCGGAACAAAATCATCATGACTTTTCTTATCGTTCCAATCTATTCCTAACTCATTATCTGATTTTACAAGAGAGAAATCTCTTTTTCCTAATGTATTATCACGACCTGCATAACGCACCATCCAAGTATATTGTTTACCTGTAACCTCTATTTGAATTGCTTCTTTTGGAGCTGGAGAAAATATCTTGAACCATTTTTGGATACCAAATACAATTAAGATTGTCAAAACCGCTGCCGGAATTGTAGTCCAAAGAATTTCTAATTTGTTATTATGTGCATAGAAATAGGCTTTTCTATCTTTTCTATAATGATATCTATAAACAAACCAAAATAAGGCAAATTGTGTAATAACAAAAACGATTGAAGTCAGAACCAATGTTACAATCATTAAGTTATTAATCCACTCACCTTGTTCTGATGCTGGAGTTGGCAACAATGTGGGTGCATAATAAAAGCAAGATGCTATGGATACAATTATAGTTACAAATCCGAGAACTGACAAGTAAAGTGCACTATTTCCATAAGAATCTTCGTCTTCTTTTCCATCCGACTGTAGTGTCTTAATCAATTCGTTCGCCTTGCTGATTTGTACAATTACGATGTACAACAACACTAACGTTAATAAACCTAATATAAATGACATTGCTGACTATTTTTTAAATATGATGATTATAACTTTCTTTTACGTAAGGGTGAGTGGTTGATGCCAAATCTTTTACTTTTGACAACATGGTTAACGTCAAATAAACGAAAACGCTTCCAATCATAAATAACAAACCAAAACTAATTATTCCGTATCCGCCTTTTGGTAACAATGCAGGACAGTTCATTAAGAAGAACTCAGAGAATTGTCCGACAATAACAATGATAGATGCTACGATTGTTACTTTATCGTTTCTTTTTGCGCCTCTTGAAAGTAAGATTAAGAATGGCATTACGAAGTTTAAGATGAATGATAAATGGAATAAAATACCATAGTTATCAATGCTTCTTCTTAAACGGAAATATTCAGTTTCTTCCGGTAAATTTGAATACCAAATCAACATGTATTGAGCAAACCAAGTATAACACCAGAAAATACTGATTGCAAACATCAATTTCGCTACATCGTGTTTGTGGTTTTCATTTACGTTAGGCAAATAACCTTTTGATTTCAAATAATGGATAAATAAAAGCACTACAGCCAACAACATTAAGCTTGCGCCAGCCATTGTATTCCAAGTGAACATGGTACTATACCAATGTGGTTGGATAGACATAGACCAAAACCAAGTTGCAAACGTGTTGATGATAAACGCAATAACTACTATAGTAATACCACCAATTACTCTACTTGTTGAAAATAATTTTCTGGTTGGATTGGTATCCATTAAGTTTAATGTATTCCACCATTTATATGCCATACCTAAGCATAAAAGAGTTATAATGATAGTGAAAACCCAAAATGTTTTCAAATTTAAGAAATCGCTCTTAATATCTAATACTTTATCATAAGTAGGACTTCCTTTCACGAATAATTCTTCATGTGTCCAATGAAAAATATCATGGTTGAAGAAAATAAACATGATTATTAGCAAAAATAAAAACAAGGCGATGTTCACTGAAATTGCCAATGGAATTTTTTGGATTTGGATATGCCAACCTCCCCAAGCCACATTTGTAGCAGCTAAGAAAAATAAGGCAGCTAATGCAATATAAAATCCAAAATAGAAAACATTGTATGTATTAGCAACAATTAATGTTTTTAAAGTAGGTTGAACATGATGTCCTTCTGCTGTTGCTTCATGATGTTCAACTGCACTTCCGTGAGCTGCTGCTACTGCAGTTGTATTTTCTGTATGTGTGTTGACTTGTTTACCATCGTTCCAATGTATGGCAACTCCGATAATAAATAACACTAACCCAACTAAAAATGCTTTTATTAGTTTAGATTTTGTACTTGAATCAAAAACGTATGTATTCATTGCAAGAATATATTTTAAGTTTATTTTGTAGTTGTCGAATCTGTTGTTGTTGCTGTTGCTGTTGCATTGCTTGTACCTTGTAATGTTCTCACATAGCTAAGTACTAACCAACGTTCTCTATTGTCAAGTTGAGAAGCATAAGAGCCCATCATTCCTTTTCCATACATTAATGTATGATATCTTTTCCCATCAGGAAGAGATAAAAGTGGTTCAGTCAAATAAGATGGTGGCGGTGGAAATTTATTAATTTGCGGTAAATGTCCTTGTCCATCACCTTTATCTCCATGACAAATTGCACAGTTTACGGTAAATAGATGTTTGCCTTCACCTGCAATTTCTTCCTTAGTGAATTGGAAAGTATCTTTAATCATAGTAGCAGCTTTCTCATATTCTGAGTCAGCTAAAGGATATAGATATTTTCCTCTTGCCACACTTCCTTCCGGAGGTAATTGGTTAGTTTTTCCATCTTTAAATATAGGGTTGGGCGAACCGGCATTGTATGCAATAGAGTTCGTCATATCCGCCATATACTCACGACCCGGTTTTTTAGAATTTCGGATACATGACATAGACGTCAACATAAAAACAGCAATTACTATATAATATTTATTCATCATGATATTAAACTTCTTTTTGATATACTTCTATTGCGCCTTCTTTTTTTAATAATTCAGAAACAGCATTCACATATTCAGAATCTTTTGATTCATCTAATTCAAAAGTTAATGCAAACAAATGATCGGTTGTTCTTTCATCAATAATCTTCGGTGTTTTTCCTGGCCAAAGCTTACATAAATAATAAAAAGAAACAGTCATTCCAATTGCAGCATAAAGCACAGTTTGCTCAAAAGTAATTGGAACATAAGCTAATAAGCCGAAATTCGGTTTACCACCAAAATCTGTAGGAAAATTAAAGATATTGATAAAGGCAATCATACTTAATGCAACTGTTGTACCGGTAGCTCCAAAAAACAAACCTGCTGTATGTAAACGTGTTGACTCTAAACCTAAAGCATGTTCTAAACCATGCACAGGAAAAGGCGTAAAAGCATCGGTGATTTCATATCCTGCACCTCGAATGTCTTTTACAGCGTGCATTAGGATATCATCATCATCGAAAATTCCAACTAAATATTTTTTTGTATCGCTCATATAAAATAAATTATATAATGTGTTTTTTTTTTAGAAATTTTTAATCCCACGCTCCTGCTCCAACAGTAATATTTTTATATACTTCTTGATCTTTAACTTCGTCTAATTGTTTTTGTCTGTATTGGTCGCCTGAAACTTTCAAAATTGCTTTTACTTCTGCAATTGCAATTACAGGGAAGAAACGGCAGAATAATAAGAACAAGAACATAAACAATCCAATAGTTCCTACAAAGATTCCTACTTCTACCCAAGTTGGAGAATAATATACCCAGCTAGATGGTAAGAAATCTCTGTGTAATGAAGTTACGATAATTACGAAACGTTCGAACCACATACCAATGTTAATCAATATAGACATCACAAAGGTTACGTATATATTTCTTCTTAGTTTTCTGAACCAAAATACTTGAGGAGTAACAAGGTTGCAGAACATCATGGTAAAGTATGCCCACCAATAAGGACCTTTTACTTTATTTGCAAAAATATACAACTCGAAAATATTACTTGAATACCATGCAGTAAATAACTCTGTCAAGTATGCAATACCAACCATAGTACCTGTCAATAACATAATCTTATTCATTGACTCAATATGAGCTAAAGTAATATAGTCTTGCAAATCCATGACATATCGGGCAACCAACATTAAAGTTAAAACCATTGCAAATCCGGAGAAAATTGCACCAGCAACGAAATATGGAGGCATAATGGTTGTATGCCAACCAGGAATAACCGAAGTTGCAAAGTCGAATGATACGATAGTATGTACAGATAATACTAATGGAGTAGATAAACCAGCTAAAATTAATGACAATGACTCCCAACGTTCCCAATGCTTAGCACTGCCTATCCAGCCGAAGCTTAGGATATTATAGAATTTCCATCTTCCTGGAGTTTTAGATTGGTCTCTGATTGTACCAAAATCCGGAACTAAACCAGTGTACCAATATAATAAAGATACAGTAAAATAAGTGGAAACCGCAAATACGTCCCATAATAAAGGTGAGTTAAAGTTTGGCCAAAGTGGTCCTCTTGTATTTGGATAAGGAAAAATGAAAAATGCATCCCAAACACGTCCCATGTGGAATACCGGGAACATACCGGCGCATATTACCGCAAAAATCGTCATCGCTTCTGCTGCTCTGTTTACGCCGGTTCTCCAACGTTGACGGAACAATAACAAGATAGCCGAAATTAGCGTACCTGCGTGACCAATACCAATCCACCAAACGAAATTGGTGATATCCCATGCCCAACCTACTGTTTTGTTGGCACCCCAAGTACCAATACCAAAATAAACTTCCCAAGCAATACAGAAAACAAATAATGCAGCACCACATGCAGCAATAAATGTCCAAAACATCCATTTAGGTTGTAATTTTCCGGTTGTTGGTCGTACAATATCGTGCGTTACCTGCTTATACGTTTTATTTCCGGTAATTAGTGGTTCGCGAATTGGTGATTCAAAATGACTTGCCATTATATCTTACTTTTCTACTTTTAATTAAAAATTACGCTTCTTCTGGTTTATCAATAAAATATTCTGCCGGTGCCTCGTCTTTATTTCTAATCTTCACTTGATATCCTACAGCAGGAATAAAATGTTGTTCTTCAAAAATGAAGTAGTTTCTACCACTTTCTTTAAAAGTTTTAGCCACTACACTCTCTTTATTATTTTGATCACCAAATGTGATAGCATTTGTTGAACAAGCTGTTTGACATGCTGTTTTAATATCGCCGTCTTTTAATAATCTATTTTCTCGTTTTGCGCTCAATTTTCCTTCTTGGATACGTTGAACACAGAAAGAACATTTTTCAATTACACCACGAGAACGAACTACTACATCCGGATTTAAAACCATGCGAGTTAAATCATCAAACATGTAATCTTGTGATTGGTCGTCAGTGAAACTTCTCTTACCATCGTTGTATTTTCCGAAGCTATCTGCTCCTTGATAATCCAACCAATTGAAACGACGAACTTTATAAGGACAGTTGTTCGCACAATATCTTGTACCGATACAACGGTTATATGCCATTTGGTTTAATCCTTCAGAACTGTGGTTGGTTGCGTTTACTGGGCAAACGTTTTCACATGGTGCATTATTACAATGTTGGCACATCATAGGTTGGAAAGATACATCCGGATTATCCGGATTTCCATTATAATATCTATCAATTCTTAGCCAATGCATTTCTTGAGAACGATAGACCTGACGTTTGCCAACTACCGGAACGTTGTTCTCAATGCTACAAGCTACAACGCAAGCACCACATCCAATACAAGCATTCATATCTATCGTCATTCCCCAATGATGTCCTTGTTTGTAATCATTTGGTTTATAACCGTCATATAATGAATGTCCATATTCTTCTCTTATTTTTTCTGCATTCTCATTTCCTGCTTTATCACTTTTTTGATATGCAGCCAAATTAGCTTCTCTAACAATTTCACTTCTATATGATTTCTTACGATTAGGAAGATTATTATCTTCCATCAACGTATGATATGTTTGGTTTAAGGCTAATTCATAAGTATCTCCAGTTAATTCGATAGTTGCTCCATCTGTAGAATAAGAGGAAACTCCATTCACGTTCTTGACAAACGGGAATACATTTTTACCAACAGAATCACCTGCGCGTCC